>NZ_JBDYKJ010000005.1:0-101834 GCF_040012395.1 Nocardioides sp. 31GB23
CGCCCCGACCGGTCCGGTCGGGGCGCTGCTGCGTGCGGCGGCGGGAGCCGCTCAGGCGGACTTCTTCTTCTTGGTCTCGCTCTCGCGCAGCACCAGCTCGGGGCTCTCGTCACCGGTGACGACCTCGGCGGACAGGATCACCTTGGCGACGTCGCCGCGCGAGGGCACGTCGTACATCACCTGGAGCAGGACCTCCTCGATGATGGCGCGCAGCCCGCGCGCACCGGTGCCGCGCTCCATGGCCTTGTCGGCGATGGCGTCGATCGCCTCGGCGGTGAACTCGAGCTCGACCCCATCGATCTCGAAGAGCTTCTGGTACTGCTTGACCAGGGCGTTGCGCGGCTCGGTGAGGATCTGGACCAGCGCGGGCCGGTCGAGCTTGGAGACGCTGGCGATGAGCGGGAGCCGGCCGATGAACTCGGGGATCAGGCCGAACTTGGTGAGGTCCTCGGGCCGCACGAGGGCCAGCAGGTCGTCCTCGGTGCGGTCGGCCTGCTTCTTGACCTCGGCGGTGAAGCCCAGGGTCTTCTTGCCGACCCGCTGCTCGATGATGTGCTCGAGACCCGCGAACGCGCCACCCACCACGAAGAGGATGTTGGTGGTGTCGATCTGGATGAACTCCTGGTGCGGGTGCTTGCGCCCGCCCTGCGGCGGCACCGAGGCGGTGGTGCCCTCGATGATCTTCAGCAGCGCCTGCTGCACGCCCTCGCCGGAGACGTCGCGGGTGATCGAGGGGTTCTCGGACTTGCGGGCCACCTTGTCGATCTCGTCGATGTAGATGATGCCCGTCTCGGCCTTCTTGACGTCGTAGTCGGCGGCCTGGATCAGCTTGAGCAGGATGTTCTCGACGTCCTCGCCGACGTAGCCGGCCTCCGTCAGCGCGGTGGCGTCGGCGATGGCGAACGGCACGTTGAGCATCCGGGCCAGCGTCTGGGCCAGGTAGGTCTTGCCGCAGCCGGTCGGCCCGATCACCAGGATGTTGGACTTGGCGACCTCGACGACCTCGTCCTTGGCGTGCTTGCCCGCGGCCGGCGCGAGGCCGGACTGGACGCGCTTGTAGTGGTTGTAGACCGCCACCGCCAGCGACTTCTTGGCCTGCTCCTGGCCGATCACGTAGGAGTTGAGGAAGTCGAAGATCTCGCGCGGCTTGGGCAGCTCGCCCATGCCGACCTCGGTGCCCTCGCTGAGCTCCTCCTCGATGATCTCGTTGCACAGGTCGATGCACTCGTCGCAGATGTAGACGCCGGGTCCGGCGATGAGCTTCTTCACCTGCTTCTGCGACTTGCCGCAGAACGAGCACTTCAGCAGGTCTCCGCCGTCACCGATCCGTGCCACCGGGGTCACCCTCCTCGATCACCTCGGGCGCGAGGGGCGCCCGGGTCGTGCGTCTTGGTGCGCCGCTCCCCCGTCGGG
Source organism: Nocardioides sp. 31GB23 (assembly GCF_040012395.1). Classification (NCBI taxonomy): domain Bacteria; kingdom Bacillati; phylum Actinomycetota; class Actinomycetes; order Propionibacteriales; family Nocardioidaceae; genus Nocardioides; species Nocardioides sp. 31GB23. The sequence continues at coordinate 1,414 of NZ_JBDYKJ010000005.1, forward strand.
CGGGGGGCAGCCGTGTTGCAACGATCTGGACGAAGGTACTCCCCGAGCCGCCCCTCGTGGGGGAGGACGCGGGGAGACACCCTCGCCGTGTGGACCTCAGGTGAGGGCCGGGGTCTTCAGCGACTCCAGGACCGAGTCGATCAGGCCGTACTCCACCGCCTGCTGGGCGGTGAGGATCTTGTCGCGCTCGATGTCGCGGCTGACCTCCTCGACCGGACGGCCGGAGTGGTCGCTGATCATCTTCTCGAGCAGCTCGCGCATCCGGATGATCTCGTTGGCCTGGATCTCGATGTCGGAGGTCTGGCCGAACGTGCCCTCGGTGTAGGGCTGGTGGATCAGGATGCGGCTGTTGGGCAGGCCCATCCGCTTGCCGGGGGTGCCCGCGGCCAGCAGGATCGCGGCCGCCGAGGCGGCCTGGCCCAGGCACACCGTGCGCACGTCGGGCTTGATGAAGTTCATCGTGTCGTAGATCGCCGTCAGCGCGGTGAACGAGCCACCGGGGCTGTTGATGTAGATGCTGATCTCCTGGTCGGGGTTCATCGACTGCAGGCACAGCAGCTGGGCGATGACCGCGTTCGCGACGTCGTCGGAGATCGGCGTCCCGAGGTAGATGATCCGCTCCTCGAAGAGCTTCGCGTAGGGGTCGATGCGGCGCACGCCGTAGGAGGTGCGCTCCTCCCACTGCGGGATGTAGTAGTTCATGGTGTGCGGTGCTCCCGTCACTTCGTGTGGGCCGGACGGCCGTCGTCGGCCGCCTCGCGAGCGCTCTTGATGACCTGGTCGACCAGGCCGTAGTCCTTGGCCTGGTCGGCGGTGAACCAGCGGTCGCGGTCGGCGTCGGCGACGACCTGGTCGATCGGCTGGCCGGTGTGCTCGGCGATCAGGTCGAGCAGCACCTTCTTGATGTGCAGCGACTGCTGGGCCTGGATCTTGATGTCCGAGGCCGAGCCGCCCATGCCCGAGGAGGGCTGGTGCATCATGATGCGCGCGTGGGGCAGGGCGTAGCGCTTGCCCTTGGTGCCGGCGCACAGGAGGAACTGGCCCATCGAGGCGGCCAGGCCCATGCCGACCGTGGCCACGTCGTTGGGGATGTAGTTCATGGTGTCGTAGATCGCCATGCCGGCGTCCACGGACCCGCCCGGGGAGTTGATGTGCAGGAAGATGTCGGCCTCGGGGTCCTCTGCCGAGAGCAGCAGCAGCTGCGCGCAGATCGCGTTGGCGTTCTGGTCGCGCACCTCGGAGCCGAGGAAGACGATCCGCTCCCGGAGCAGACGCTGGTAGATGTGGTCGTCGAGGACGTTGAGCCCGGCGCCACCACCCATCCTCTGGTCGGAGGCGGTGTCGCGGCCTGCGGAGCTGGAGTTCTGGTTCACGTCGCCGACACTAGCCCGAAGGACGGACAGTTCCACGGGCAACCCCGCCCTGTTCGCCGACAGCGGATCCCGGCGCCGCACCGGTCCGGTCCAGCCGTTCAGTCCAGCCAGCGGCGCAGGGCCGTCAGCACCTCGGGATGGTTGAGCAGGTCGAAGTGGCCGCTGCGCCCGACGTGCAGCACCGTGGCGCCGGGGAACAGCTCGCCACCTCGCCGGTCGCGGCCGTACGCCGAGGGCGGACGCACCAGCAGGTCGCCGACCACCTGGCCCACGGGGTGCCGCTCGGCGGCGCTCAGGGTGGCCGCCACCAGCCGGTAGCGCGCGTGCGGCAGGGCCGGCACGTCCTCGGCGAGACCGGCGACCAGGTCGTGCACCCCCACCGAGCGCCAGTCGAGCAGCCGCCCGAAGGCGGCCGTCTCGGGCAGCAGCGACAGCCCGCGGCTGCCGTGCCCGATGCCCTGGGCCACGGGCGCGCCGAGGTGCGGGGTGCCGAGCGTGACGACGTCGCTGACCAGGCGGGTCCAGCCCGCGCCCGTCCCGTCGGGCTGCACGGCCACGGCGCCCGCGGCGCGCATCACCAGCCCGCCCATCGAGTGGCCCACCAGGGCGATCCGGGTGACCTCGACGGGCCAGTGCTCGACGACCTGCTGCAGCAGCGCGGTCAGGGCCGCGCCGTTCTCGCGCAGCGACAGGCCGGTGTTGGCGCGCAGCAGCAGCGGGGTCCACCCGCGCGCGGCCAGGTCGTCGGCGTACGTCGTGCCGGTGCGCTCGCGGTGCCGGCCCCAGTAGGACTCGTCCTCGCACAGGCCGTGCAGCAGCACCACGACCCGTCCGGTCGCGTCGGGGAATGCCTGCGCCAGCCCGGGACCGTCGGGCACCACGTCGCGCCCGCCGAGCCGCACCGCGGTCGAGATGGCCATCTGCGGGCGCTCGCGCAGCAACCGGTCGCCGATCAGGCCGTTGACGGCGGCACTGACGAACCGGCCCCGGGTCGAGTCCTCCAGGCGCGGGCCGGCGCCGGTGGCCGCCGCGCGGTCGAGCCCGCGCGAGGCGGTGCGCAGGCCCAGCCCCAGCCCGCCGTACACGGCGCCCGCGATGCCGCGGTGGGCCGTCTCGACGACCCCGGGCCCGGTGCCGCCGAGGCGACGGCCCAGGCCGTGCACCCGGTCGAGCCAGGCGGTGTGGGTGTCGCGCGCGCTGCGCACGACCAGGGCGTCGGCGACCTCGCAGGCCAGCGAGGCGAGGTCGAGCACCGAGGGGCCGCTGGCGGTGGTCATGGGTGCACCCTAGCGCCTCAGTGGACAAGCGTGCACTCGATCATCGCGGGGCCCCGGACGCCACGACCCGCCCGAGCAGTGCTCGGGCGGGTCGTGGGCGGGCACGCGCCAGGCTCAGGCCTGGGCGTCCTCGGTCTCGCTGTCGCTCTCGTCCTCGACCTGGGCCTCGGCCGGCTCAGCGGCCTCCGCCTCGGGCTCCTCGGCCGGCTGCTCCATGATGGTGCCGTCGGGCTGCAGGTTCTTCAGCTCCAGCACGTTGCCCGAGGCGTCCTTGACGGTCGCCGACTCCACCAGCACCGCCAGCGCCTTGCCGCGCAGGATCTCCTGCACGAGCTCGGGGATGTGGTTGTGCTCGAACATGTGGTTCGCGAACTCCTGCGGGTCCTGGCCGGACTGCTGGGCGCGACGGATCAGGTGCTGGGAGAGCTCCTGCTGGTCGACGCCGAGCTCCTCCTTCTTCGCGATCTCGTCGAGCAGGAACTGCGCGGCGACGGCGTCGCGGACCCGGCGGTCGAGCTCGGCCTCGAACTCCTCCTGGGTCTGCTCCTCGTCCTCGAGGTACTTCTCCATCGTGATGCCGGCCATCATCAGCTGCTGCTCGATGTTCTGGCGGCGCGCGTTGAGCTCGTCGGTGACCATCGTCTCCGGCAGCGGGACGCTGATCTTCTCGAGGAGGGCCTCGAGCACCGCGTCGCGGGCCTCGGCGGCCTGCTCGAGGCGCTTGCCGTTGCCCAGGCGCGAGCGGACGTCGGCCACGAGCTCCTCGGAGGTGTCGAACTCGGAGGCCAGCTGGGCGAACTCGTCGTCGAGCTCGGGCAGCTCCTGCTCCTGGACCTGGCTGACCGAGACGGCCACCTCGACCTCCTCGCCGACGAGGTCGCCGCCGACGAGCTGGGAGGTGAAGGTCTTGTCGTCGCCGGCCTTCATGCCGACCAGCGCGTCGTCGAGGCCGTCGATCATGCCGCCCTTGCCGACCTGGTAGCTCATGCCGGCCACCTCGGCGCCCTCGAGCACCTCGCCGTCCTTCATGGCCTTGAGGTCGAGCACGACGAAGTCGCCCTCGGCCGCGGCGCGCTCGACGTCGGCGAGGGTGCCGAAGCGCTCACGCAGCGACTGGACCTGCTCGTCGACGTCCTCGTCGCTGATCTCGATGTCGTCGACCTGGGCCTCGAGGCCCTCGTAGGCCGGCAGCTCGATCTGCGGCTTGACGTCGACCTCGGCGGTGAACTCGACGAGGTCGTTGTCCTCGAGCCGGGTCACCTCGATCTCGGGCTGCGCGAGCGGCTCGAGCGAGTTCTCCTGCAGCGCCTCCATGTACTTCTTCGGCAGCGCGTCGTTGATGGCCTGGTCGAGGACCGCGCCCCGGCCGACCTGACGGTCGATGACCATCGGCGGCACCTTGCCCCGGCGGAAGCCGGGGACGTTGATCTGCTGGGCGATCGCCTTGTAGGCCGCGTCGAGGCTCGGCTTGAGCTCCTCGAAGGGCACCTCGACGGTCAGCTTGGCCCGGGTCGGGCTCAAGGTCTCGACGGCGCTCTTCACAGGGTGTCTCCTCATGGTTCGGTGGTGGTGTCGGCACAGGTGGTTCGTGGTGTGACGTCGGGGCGACAGGACTCGAACCTGCGGTCTCCTGCTCCCAAAGCAGGCGCGCTAGCCACTACGCTACGCCCCGCCAAAGCGCCCCCTCCGGCTCGCGTCGCGAGGCCGCCGGGGGCTCCTTGGAGCGGATGACGGGAATCGAACCCGCGTAGCCAGTTTGGAAGACTGGGGCTCTACCATTGAGCTACATCCGCACGCACCGGGGCTCCGCCCCCGTGTACCCCCGGACCGTGGTGCCGGTGGGTGCGCAGGTGCGGGTCCCCTGGACCACCGAATCGTGCCACACGCCGCGGCCGCGGCCACAACCGGCGCCGACCGCCCACCGCGACCAGCACCGCCGCCCCCGGCCGGATCAGCGCCGGTGCACGACCACCATGGCCCGGTCGTCGTCGGGCGAGCCCAGCGAGGCGACCAGCCGCTCGGCCGAGCCCACGAAGCTGCCGTGCAGCAACGTCTCGGCCTGCCCCAGCATCCGGTCCAGGCCCATCTCGATGTCGCGGCGCGGGCGCTCGACCATCCCGTCGGTGTAGAGCAGCACGGCGTCACCAGGACCCAGCACCCCCTGCGCGACCTCGAACTCGGCGTCCTCGATCAGCCCCAGGACCGGGCCGGCACTCGGCAGCACCCCCCAGCGGCCCGACCCCGAGTGGCGCTGGACGGCCGGCGGGTGGCCGGCGCTGCGCACCGAGAAGTCGCCGGTCACGAGGTCGAGCGAGAGGTGCACGGCCGTGGCGAAGCCCTCGTCCCAGCCCTGGCGCAGCAGGTAGTCGTTGGCGGCCTCCAGGAAGTCCTCGGGCGCCAGGGCGCCGAGCATGCCGCCGAACGCGCCCGAGAGCAGCAGCGCGCGGGTGCCGGCGGCGTCGCCCTTGCCGGACACGTCCACGACCACGACCTCGAGGCGGGTGTCGTCGGCGAGCACCGTGGCGACCAGGAAGTCCCCGGCGAAGGGCGTGCCCGAGGCGGAGCGCAGCGCCGACTCCACGAGCCAGCCCGCCGGCAGGGCGGGGATGCCGCCCTGGTTGAGCAGCCGGTCGCGCAGGTCGACGAACATCGACTCGCCGGTGTTGCCGGCCACGCCCAGGCTGGAGCGGCGGCGGGCGGTGACGAGCACGATGGCCGCCATCAGCCCCTCGATCACCGCCACCGCCACGATGCGGCTGGTGACCTCGGCCTGCAGGACCAACGTGGCGACGACCATCGCGACGATCCAGCCCACGAACCACGGCAGCTGGCGCGGGTTGAGCACCAGGCTGCCCAGCAGCAGGGGCACCATCAGCGCGGTGACCGGGAAGACGGCCGGCGCCAGGGCCACCCCGACGACCAGGGCGGCGGCCAGGAGGCACAGCAGCGCGGCGGTACGGAACTGGCGGACCCGGCCCCGCCGCCACATCAGGCGCACCCGGTCGAGCCCGGTCGCCACGGCCCCCGGGTCGGAGTGGTCGAACGCCGCGTCCATGGTCCGTCCTTCGCCGGGGTTCGGGCTCATCGTAGAGCCCGGGAGCGGAACGTGGGCTGGCAACGGCTGCACCAGAAGAGGTTGCGACCGGCCATCTCGGTGGTGCGCACCGCGCGACCGCAGACCAGGCAGGGCTGGCCGTGGCGCCGGTAGACGTAGACCTCGCCGCCGTGGTCGTCGCGGCGCGGCGCACGCCCCATGGCCTCGGGCTCGTGCTCGGGGCGCACGGTGTCGATCCGCCCCGTGCGCACGCCCTCGGTCATCAGCACGACCAGGTCGTCCCACATGGCGCGCCACTGGCCCACCCGCAGCGTGCGGCCGGGGCGCTGGGGGTCGAGACGGTGCCGGAAGAGCACCTCCGCGCGGTAGACGTTGCCCACGCCCGCCAGCACCGACTGGTCCATCAGCAGCGCCCCGATCGGCGTGCGGCTGCGGCGGATCCGCTCCCACGCCCGGTCGGGGTCGGCGTCGGCGCGCAGCGGGTCGGGTCCCTGGCGCTCGAGCACCGCGTCGCGCTGGGGCCCGGTCAGCAGCTCGCAGGCGGTGGCCCCGCGCAGGTCGGCGTACGCCCGGCCGCCGGCGTCGGCCGCGACCAGCCGCAGCCGCACCTGGCCCACCGGGTCGGGGACCTCCTCGACGTCGGGGTGCACGTCGAGCTTGCCGTAGAGACCCAGGTGCACGTGCACCCAGCGCTCACCGGGGAAGGCGAGGAAGAGGTGCTTGCCCCACGCCTCGGCGTGCTCGAGCACGCCCCCGTCGAGCTGGGCGGCCGCCTCGGCGAAGCGGCCCTGCGGGCTGGAGACGGCGACCCGCCGCCCGGCGAACGCTGCGCCCAGGTGCCCGGCGAGCCGGTGGAGGGTGTGCCCCTCAGGCATCGGTCCCCTCGTCGGGACCCAGGCCCCGCGCCGACTCCGGCAGCGGCGGCAGCACCGACGTCTCGTCGTACGACGCGAGCTGGCCGATGCGCCGCACGTGGCGCTCGTCGCCGCTGAACGGCTCGGCCAGGAAGACCTCCACGAAGCGGGTCATGTCGTCGAGGCTGTGCATCCGGCCGCCGACAGAGACCATCTGCGCGTCGTTGTGGTCGCGGGCGAGCTTCGCGGTCTCCTCCGACCAGGCCAGCGCGCAGCGGATGCCCTCGACCTTGTTGGCCGCCATCTGCTCGCCGTTGCCGGAGCCACCGACCACCACTCCCATCGAGTCCTGGCCGGCGGCGCGCTCGCGGGCCACGGCCTCGGCGGCGCGCAGGCAGAAGACGGGGTAGTCGTCGAGGGCGTCGTAGACGAACGGGCCGTGGTCGACCGGCTCGTAGCCGTGCTCGGTGAGCCAGGCGACGAGGTGGGCCTTCAGGTCGAGTCCGGCATGGTCGGAGCCCAGGTGCACGCGCATGGCGGGATCATCCCAGAGCCGGGCGAGCGGGTCGGCTCAGGGGTACATGCCCAGGAACGCCGCCACCTGGCGGGTCATCGGCTCGGCGGCGTCGAAGACCTCGGGGTGTCGCCAGAAGCCGTGCACCTGGCCCAGGTAGCGGGTCGCGACCACGGCGACCCCGGCGTCGGCCAGCAGCGCGGCCAGGTGCTCGCCCTCGTCGCGCAGCGGGTCGTGCTCGGCCGTGGTCACCAGGGTCGGTGGCAGCGCCCAGAGCCGGTCGGAGCGCAGCGGTGCCAGGTCGGGGTGCTCCAGGTCGGCCGGGGTGGCGGCGTACTGCTGCCAGTACCACTGCGCCTCGCGCGGGTCGAAGCCGTCGGCGGCGGTGCGGTAGCTCTCGAACGCGCCCTCGGGGTCGAGGAAGGGGTAGACCAGCGCGAGCGCCCGGAAGCGCCCGGGGTGGCGCAGCGCCGCCACCAGGGCCAGGTTGGCCCCCGCGCTGTCGCCGTGCACGTAGAGCGGCGCCTCGAGCTCGTACGCCGCGCCCTCGCGCGCCAGCCAGGCCAGCACCGTGTCGACGTCGTCGGGGGCCGCGGGGAACCGGTGCTCGGGCGGGCGGCGGTAGTCCACGCTGAGCACCGTGACCTCGCTGCGGTTGGCCAGCCGGCGCGCCGCGGCGTCGTGGACGTCGATGTCGTGGAAGACGAAGCCGCCGCCGTGCAGGTGCACCAGGGTGCCCTCGCGCGCGTCGCGGGGCCGGTAGAGCCGGCAGCGGACCCCGTCGGCGTCGACGTCGAGGACCTGCTCGACGTCCTCGCGGGGCAGGCCGGCGGCGAGCTCACGGGCCTGGCGGCGCGACTCCTCGATGTCGAAGCCCGGTTCGAAGACCTTGGGCGTCAGCGCGGCCGCCTCGACGAAGCGGCGGGACTGGGGGTAGAGCACGCGGTCTCCTCAGCGCTGCATCAGGGCGTCGAGCCCCACGGCGATGGCGGCGGCGACCCGGAAGTCGACGCGCTCGTCGGGCACGGTGACGGTGTAGCGGTCGCGCAGCTTGAACTGGCGCTCCACGCTCATCAGCGGCGCTCCGTCGGGGGTGGTGAAGTCGAAGTGGATCGAGAGGAACGGGATGTCGGCGACGCGGCGCAGCAGCGCGGTGAGCTGGCTGCGCTCCTGGCCGGTGCCGGTGTAGCCGGGACCCTCGACGTGGAAGGTCGAGCGCAGCAGGCTGGCCCCGAAGTCCTTGCGGAAGAAGCCGACCTGGCGCTGGCCCTCGTCGAGCACGTCGTAGCCGGCGTTGAGGTCGACGCGCTTGCGGGCCTTGAAGCTGAAGACCGGCCGGGCCCTGGACTCGTCGGCGTAGAAGGTGACCTCCTCCTTGAAGGCCAGCCGCTTCTGCTGGGCCAGGCCCATCAGCCGGCCCTCCGCCCCGTCGGGCTCGGCGGCGACGAGCTCGTAGCGGTTGGTGGTCATCGCCAGCTTCTGCTTGACGTAGAAGCTGGGGAGGTACATCTCCGCGGTCATGGCCCCGAACCTACGCCCGAGCGGTCACTTTCTAACCACCGACCAGTCACTTCCGCACCCACGGGTCCGGACGCCGCAGACTGGTCCCGTGGTCTGGTCCGTGCTGACGCTGCTGTTCCTGGTCGAGCTGCTCGCCTGGGCGGCGTACGGCGTGCTCGGCTGGGCGCTGTCGCCCGGGTGGCTGTGGGTGTGGCTGCTGCCGCTGCTCGTGGTCTCCCTGTGGGCAGCGACCGCCTCGCCGAGGGCCCGGTGGCGCGGCGTCGTGCTGACCCCCGTCGTCAAGCTGCTCGCCTTCACCGGCGCCGTGCTCGCCCTGGTCGGCACCGGGCACCCTGTGGCCGGTGGCGTGCTCGGTGTCCTCGCGACCGCCGTGCACCTGGCTGCGCGCCGACCCGACGTACGGGCTCGACTGGAGCAGATCAGCACCCCGGATGGGGTGCGGGACCGACCGCTCGGTGGTGCACAGGTGACTGCTCGTGCCCCTCAGGCCTCGGCGAGGCGGGCGACCTCCTCCTCGGCCACGGCGGGGTCGAGCTTGGTGAAGACCGGGGTGGGCTTGTCGACGGGGGTGCCGACCACGATTGGGTGGCGCTGCCAGGACGGCGCGGTGGTGTAGTCGCCGGTGATCACCGGGTAGCCGGGGCCGCCGTCGAGGTCCTCGACCTCCTCGATGCGCGGCATCGGGGCCACCTCGCCGGCGCCGCCGAGCGCCCGGTCGACGGCGTTGGCCGAGAACGGCAGGAACGGCGCCAGCACCAGGTTGAGGTCGGCGACGCACTGGGCGACCACGTGCAGGATCGTGGCCAGCCGCTCGCGCTGGTCCTCGCCCTTGAGCTTCCACGGCTCGGAGTCGGAGACGTACTTGTTGACCACCCCGACCGCGCGCATGGCCTCGCCGATGGCGGCCTTGAGCCGGTGCCGCTCGAGCAGGTCGCCCACGGTCGCGAACGCGGCCTCCGCCACCGCGAGCACCTCCTCGTCCTGCGGCTCCAGCGGCCCGGCGGCCGGGATCTCGCCGAAGTTCTTGGCGATCAGCGTGGCGGTGCGGTTGACCAGGTTGCCCCAGCCGGCGACCAGCTCGTCGTTGGTGCGGCGCACGAACTCGGCCCAGGTGAAGTCGGAGTCCTGGTTCTCGGGACCGGCCGAGGCCACGAAGAAGCGGAACGCGTCGGGCTGGTAGCGGCTGAGCAGGTCGCGCACGTAGATGACGACCTTCTTGGAGGAGGAGAACTTGCGCCCCTCCATGGTCAGGAACTCCGAGCTGACCACCTCGGTCGGCAGGTTGAGCTCGCCGTAGGCGTGGGTGCTGCCCCCGTGGTCGCCCTTGCCCGAGTAGGCCAGCAGCTCGGCCGGCCAGATCTGGGAGTGGAAGGTGATGTTGTCCTTGCCCATGAAGTAGTAGGACAGGGCCTCGGGGTCGTTCCACCACTGGCGCCACGCCTCGGGGTCGCCGCTGCGCCGGGCCCACTCGATGGAGGCCGAGAGGTAGCCGATGACCGCGTCGAACCAGACGTAGAGCTTCTTCGTCGGCTGCTCGCGCCAGCCGTCGAGCGGGACCGCGATGCCCCAGTCGATGTCGCGGGTCATCGCCCGCGGCCGGATCTCCTTGAGGATGTTCTGGCTGAAGCGGATGACGTTGGGCCGCCACAGACCGGTCGCCTCGCGCTCGTCGAGCCACTCCCCCAGCGCCTCGGCCAGCGCGGGCAGGTCGAGGAAGAAGTGCTGGGTCTCGATGAACTCGGGCGTCTCACCGTTGATCTTCGAGACCGGGTCGACGAGGTCGGCGGGGTCGAGCTGGTTGCCGCAGGTGTCGCACTGGTCGCCGCGGGCGCCGCCGGCGCCGCAGATCGGGCAGGTGCCCTCGATGTAGCGGTCGGGCAGGGTGCGCCCCGTCGACGGCGAGATCGCGCCGTGGGTGGTCTGCTCGACGAAGTAGCCGTTGGCGTGCACGCCGAGGAAGAGCTCCTGCACCACCGCGTGGTGGTTGGGCGTGGTGGTGCGCGTGTAGAGGTCGTAGGTGCAGCCCAGCGCGGCGAGGTCCTCGGCGATGATCCGGTGGTTCTTGTCGGCGAGCTCCTGGGGGGTGACCCCGGCCTCGTCGGCGGCGATCAGGATGGGCGTGCCGTGCTCGTCGGAGCCCGAGACCATCAGCACGTCGTGGCCCGCCATGCGCATGTAGCGGCTGAAGACGTCGGAGGGCACCCCGAAGCCGGCGACGTGGCCGATGTGGCGCGGACCGTTGGCGTAGGGCCAGGCGACTGCCGACAGGACTCTGCTCATGGGGGAATCCTAGGAGTGCGCGGCGCGCGGCCCGTCGGCGGCGTGCCCGCACGTGGCTACCGTGGAGACCATGACCACGCTGCTGGCCGAGGACCTGCTGCTCCTGCTGCTCGACGACGAGTCGGGCGCGCTGGACGCGACCACGGACCCCGCGCCCGCGCTGGGCGGCGCGCTGCTGCTCGAGCTGGCCCTCGACGACGCCGTCGAGGTCCACGCGCGACGCTGGGCCGGCGACGTCGTGCGGCCCACCGCGCAGGGGGCCGGCCCCGCGGGCACCCAGCCCCGCGACCCGCTGCTGGAGGCCGCGCTGGCCACGGTGGCCGAGAAGGAGCGCACCCCGCAGGACCTGGTGCAGCGGCTCGGCAAGGGGGTCAAGGAGCAGCTGGTCGAGCGGCTGGTCGGGCGGGGCGTGCTCGAGGTGCGCCGCGACAAGGTGCTGGGGCTCTTCCCCCGCACCCGCTGGCCGGCGCGCGACAGCTCCCACGAGGACGCCGTACGCCGCTCGCTCACCGCGGTCCTCGTGGGCGGCGCCGAGCCCGACCCGCGCACCGCCGCGCTGGTCGCGCTCCTGCACGCGACCGGCCGGGCCCACAAGGTCGTCGACCACCAGGGGATCCGCGCGGGGCAGGTCAGGCGCCGGGCCAAGGAGGTCGCCGAGGGGGCCTGGGCGGCCGAGGCCGTGCGCAGGGCGGTCAGCGCCGCGACCGCCGCGGTCGTCACCTCGATCGCGGTCGGGGCGGCCGTCTCGTCAGGAGGCTGACCCGCCCGGGGCCGGGCGGGTCGCCGGCCGAGCACCAGCCGGGCTCAGCCGGTCCCGCCGTACCTCTTGGCGCGCTTGCGGGTGCGCCTGCGGATGGCGGGCAACTTCTTGTAGAGCGACTGCCCCGGGCAGGCGGTGTCGTTGGTGTCGCGGTGGCCGTCGATGACGCGCAGCCGGACCCAGCCCTTGGGGTGCTTGTCGCTGCCGGTGGAGTAGACCCGGACCCTGCCCGAGGGCCGGCGCCCGTACTTGTCGAGCTTCCAGGCCGCCAGCTTGACCACGGCCGTGACCGCCTTGCCGCTGACCCCGCTGGTCTCGAAGTTGCCGATGACCGCCACGCCCACCGACGTGTTGTTGAAACCCAGCGTGTGCGCGCCGCGCACCGGCTTGCCCGGGCCGCCGGCCCGCCCGACCCAGGTGCGCCCGAACTTGTCGACGAGGAAGTTGTAGCCGATGTCGGACCAGCCCAGGGACTGGGTGTGGTAGCGGTACATCGAGCGGATCATGGCGGGCACGTCGCCGCGGCTGTAGTCGTTGCCGCTCGCGGTGTGGTGCACGTGGACCTGCTGGATGGTGCGGCACATCACCGGCTTGCCGTCGCGCCACGAACCGTCGGCACCCCAGTCCTTGCGACTGAGCAGCCGCGGCCGCGGCGAGCGACGGGGCTTCTTGCGGGCGGGCTCGTCGGAGTCCTCCTGCGCCGCGCCGCTGCGTCCCCCGGGGATCGAGGCCCGGGCCCGCGCGTCACCGGGCCGGCTGCCGGGGTCGATGAGCACCAGGCGCAGATCCCCGGGACGCCGTCCGACCACGAGCACCTCGACGCCGTCGGCCTCGGGGAGCCACAGCGGGTCGGTGCCGCGGCGCCCGGCGTCCTCGCGACTGCCGGTGTCGGGACCGTCGTGCAGCACCCGCAGCGCCTGCCACGACGACCAGCGGCCGCCGCTGCGGGTGCGCACCCGCAGCCCGGGCGGCCTGCCGGTCCAGGTCAGCGCGAGCATCCGGTACGACGCGGTGTCCAGGCGGCCGGTGGCCCACCGGCCCGCGCCGCTGCGCTGGAGGCGCTGGGTGCCGAGGGCGATCTCGTGGCTGGCGACGCCACCGGACCTGGTGGTCTCGGCGGCCGCGGAGCCGGGTGCGCCCCACCCCGCCAGGGCACCGATCGCGGGCACGGTCGACAGGGCCGCGGCCCGGGTGACCAGGGTGCGGCGCGGCAGCGGTGGACTAGACATCACCAACATCATGCGTCACTGCAGCCACAGTGTCGATCCCCCGCGGCAGCGGCGTACACGGTAGGAAGGGACGGTGAGCACCCCACGGACCCGGCCCACCCCCGTCCCCGCGGCCCCCTCCGGCGACCAGGCCGGACGCAGCTGGCTGGGTCGGCAGGCCCGTCGGGCGGTGCGCCCGTTCTGGGTGGTGCCGGCGCTGTGGTCGGGCGGGGCGATCGCGCTCGGCCTCGTCGTCCCGAGGCTCGACTCCACCGGCCTGGCCGACCTGCTGCCGTTCCTCTTCCCCGGCGACGTCGAGGGCGCGCGCAGCGTGCTGTCGAGCATCGCGGGCGCGATGATCACGGTCACCGGCCTGGTCTTCTCCAACACGATGGTGGTGCTGCAGCTGGCCAGCAGCCAGTTCTCGCCCCGGGTGCTGCAGACCTTCCTGCAGGACCGCGTCACCCAGCACACGCTCGGCGTCTTCACCGCGACGTTCGTCTACGCCCTGACGGTGCTGCGCTCGCTGGCCGACGCCGGCGACGACCCCGTGCCCCAGCTGGCGGTGACCCTCGCCTTCGCGCTGGTGGTCGCCGCGGTGGCGATGTTCCTGCTCTTCATCAACCACATCACCGCCTCGGTCGGCATCTCCAACATCCTGCACCGCAGCGCGCGCGAGACCCGCGACCTGCTCCAGCGCGGCCGAGGGGCCCGCCGCGACCTGCCCGAGGAGCGGCCCGGGCTGGCCGACCTGGGCCACCAGCACGTGGTCCTGGCCCGGCGCAGCGGCTACCTCGACGCCCTCGACGTCGACCAGCTGTGCGCCCGGGCGCGCCAGCACGGGGCGCGCATCGAGGTGCTGCACCCGCTGGGCACCTTCCTGGTGGAGTCGCGCCCGCTCGCCGTGGTGCACGGCGCCCGCTCGGGCGACGTCGACTGGGACCAGCTGCTGCACCGCCACGTCGACCTCGCCCGCGAGCGCTCGCTGCAGCAGGACGTGGCCTTCGGCCTGCGCCGGCTGGTGGACATCGCCGAGCGCGCGCTGTCGCCCGGCATCAACGACCCGACCACCGCCGTGCAGGCCGTCGACCAGCTGCACGACCTGCTGCACCGCCTGGCCACCGAGCCCGACCCGTGGCCGGTGCACGTCGACGACGAGGGCACGCCACGCCTGGTGACCCGCGAGACCACCTTCGAGCAGCTGCTCGACCTGGCCGTCGACGAGATCGCCCACTGGGGCCACGACGGCCTCCAGGTCCCCCGGCGGCTGCGCGCGATGCTCGACGACCTCCTGGTCGACGCGACGCCCGAGCACCGCACGGCCCTGCAGGCCAAGCAGTCCCGCCTCGCCGCGCTCGACACGGCGGGCTGAGGCGCGCTGCCGCCTAGCTGAAGTCGAGCTCAGCCGTGCGCGAGCGCTTGAGCTCGCAGAAGTAGGGGTAGCCGGCCATCAGCACCGCGCCGTCCCAGACCTTGCCGGCCTCCTCGCCCCGCGGGATCGACGTCATGACCGGCCCGAAGAAGGCGGTGCCGTCGATGGCGATGGTCGGGGTGCCGACCTCGTCGCCGACCTGGTCCATCCCCTCGTGGTGCGAGGCGCGGATGGCGTCGTCGTACGACGCGTCGTCCCAGGCCTCGATCAGCGCGGCCGGGAGCCCGACCTCGTCGAGCGCCTCGACGACCACGTCGCGCTCGGCACCCCGGCCCTGGTCGTGGATGCGGGTGCCCATCGCGGAGTAGAGCGGCAGCAGCTGGTCCTGGCCGTGGCGCTGCCAGGTCGCCATCGCGACCCGCACCGGGCCCCAGCCCTTCTCGAGCGCCTCGCGGTACTCCTCGGGCACGTCCTTGCCCTCGTTGAGGTAGGACAGGCTCATCACGTGCCAGGAGACCTCGATGTCACGCACCTGCTCCACCTCGAGGATCCACCGCGAGGTGATCCAGGCGAAGGGGCACAGCGGGTCGAACCAGAAGTCGGCCGTGGACGTGGAAGCGGTCTGGGAGGTCATGGACGTTTCAATCACCTCCCCCGTCGCGCTATTCCCCCGGGACCTCGACCCGCAGCACCTGCCGGGAGCGACGGACCACGTCGGTGCCCTCGTAGACGACGCGGACGCGGTGGGTGCCCGGTTCGAGGCGCGCCAGGCGCAGCCGTGCCGCACCGCCGTCGAGCTCGGCGCTGCGCACCCGGTCACCGATGAACAGGTGCACCGTGCCACCCGGTCCCGGAGCCTGGACGCCGAGCGCGGAGACCGCCACGTCGGCGACCACCTTGTGCCTGCGCCCCGTCGCCTCGACCAGCATCGTCGAGCGCGTGGTGACCGGCCCGCCGGTGCCGAGCAGCGCCGTGTGCGTCTCGTACCCCGGCCGCGCGACCTCGACCAGCACCTCGACGGTGCGGCCCACGTCGCCCTCGCCGAGCGAGTAGCGCCGACCGCCGGCGCCGACGGCCGAGCCGGAGACTGCCTGGCCGTCGCGGCGCCAGGTGTAGGTGACCTCGGCGTCGGCCGGGGCGAAGGTGCCGGGCGCGACCTCGAGCGTCTTGCCCAGGCGGGCCTTGCCCGACAGCGTGAACGGGTCGGAGACGGTGAGCACGCCCGGTGCGACGCGGCCGGCCGGGACCGCCGCCGTGCTCGTGCGGTAGCCGTCGAGGGCGGCGCTCTCGCGGACCTCCACGGTGGCGTCGACCAGCTCGGGGGTCAGCCGCAGGCGGGCCGTGGTGGCTCCCGCCACGGGTGACCCGTCGGCGTACCACTGCAGCGAGGTCTGCTCGGGCGTCGGGCCGTAGCTGCCGCGGGTGGCGGTGAGGACCTGGTCGACCTGCGCGGTGCCGCTGACGGCGGGCGCGCTGAGGGTGGTCAGGGTGCCGGGCTTGACCTTGCGGGTGCGCGAGGAGGTGGCGGTGCCGTCGGCGTAGCCCTTCTTCGTGGCCACCACCGACACCGAGAGCCGGGCGCGCCGCTGCGCCGCGGTCGGGGTGAAGGTCGGCTGGTCCGCCCCGGGCACGGGGTTGTTGCCGGCGTACCACTGCAGCCTCGTGGTGCCCGCGGGCCGCCAGCTGCCGGTGGTCGCCTGCAGGGTCTCGCCCACCGCGACGTCGCCGGTGATGACGGGAGCCTCCTCGGCCTCGACCTGCTGGTCGCGGAAGTGGATGAAGCCGCTGGGCCAGCCCGAGCCGGAGGTGGTGATGCGCCGCCAGTGGAAGTCGCCGCCCCAGGAGTCCTCCGAGACGATGATCTCCGTCGGCGAGACGACCTGCTCGACGTAGGCCACGTGGCCGGCGGACCCGGCGCCGGGCACGTTCGCCTTCCACCAGGCCACCGAGCCGACCACCGGCACGTCGTCGACCAGGTGGGACATGGCGTAGCCCCAGTTGGTGGCGTTGCCGCTGCCCGACCAGGGCCGCTCGGGCGACATGCCGTTCTGCACCAGCCGGTAGGCCACGTAGTTGGTGCAGTTGTGCCCGGCGTACATCCGCCACCACATCTGCTGGCCGGCCGTGCGGTAGCCGGCGTGCGAGTAGCCCTTGTCCTGGCACGACACGTAGCCGGTGCACAGGTAGGTGGAGTAGCCGTGGGCCGGCACCGCGGGCAGCACGACCAGGCTGACGGCCAGACTGACGAGCAGGCCCACCAGGCGCCCGGCCGGACTCCTGGTCCCAGCACGCGACGCTTCCCGAGTCATCATCACGAGTGGGGATTAAACCCCACGTCAAGCACCGACACGCCGGTTGTCTCGATTTTTTTCACTTCAGTCACATCGGTCGCACCAGGCCTCAGGCACCCCAGCAGGCACGCAGCAGGTATGCAGCAGACCCCTCCAGGTATCTGGTTGTCGCCGTCAGCCCGCGCGGTGCGATGATCGCGCCATGCCTGGAACCAACCTCACCCGGGACGAGGCCGCCACCCGCGCCGCCCTCCTGGACGTCACGTCGTACTCCATCGACCTGGACCTCACGACGGGCGAGAAGACCTTCGCCTCCACGACCACGCTCTCCTTCACGTGCAGCGAGCCGGGGGCGGCGACCTTCGCCGACCTCGTCGACGCCACCGTGCACGAGATCACCCTCAACGGGCGCAGCCTCGACCCCGCGACGGCGTACGCCGACAGCCGGATCGCCCTCGACGACCTGGCCGCGGAGAACACGCTGGTCGTGCGCGCCGACTGCACCTACTCCCACACCGGCGAGGGCCTGCACCGCTTCGTCGACCCGGCCGACGACCGGGTCTACCTCTACTCGCAGTTCGAGGTCCCCGACGCCCGGCGCGTCTACACGACCTTCGAGCAGCCCGACCTCAAGTCGGTCTTCACCTTCCGGGTCACCGCACCCCAGGACTGGAAGGTCGTCTCCAACTCCCCCACCCCCGAGCCGCAGGCCCTGGGCGACGGCCGCGCCGTGTGGGAGTTCGAACCCACCAAGCCGATGTCGACCTACATCACCGCGCTGATCGCCGGTGAGTACCACGAGGTCCAGGACGTCTACGAGGGCACGCACGGCACCATCCCGCTGGGCCACTACTGCCGCCAGTCGCTGGTGGAGTACCTCGAGCGCGACCTCGAGGACGTCCTGACGATCACCAAGCAGGGCTTCGCCTTCTTCGAGGAGGCCTTCGACTTCCCCTACCCGTTCGGCAAGTACGACCAGCTCTACGTGCCGGAGTACAACATGGGCGCGATGGAGAACGCCGGCGCCGTGACGCTGCGCGACGAGTACCTGCCCCGCTCGCGCCAGCCGCGCTCGTTCTACGAGTTCCGCTGCTCGGTGATCCTGCACGAGATGGCGCACATGTGGTTCGGCGACCTGGTCACCATGAAGTGGTGGGACGACCTGTGGCTCAACGAGTCCTTCGCCGAGTGGGCCTGCTACCACGCCGAGGTCGAGGCCACCGAGTTCACCGACTCCTGGACCGGCTTCGCCAACGCGCGCAAGCAGACCGGCTACCGCGCCGACCAGCTGCCCAGCACGCACCCCATCGCGGCCGACAACCACGACCTGCAGGCCGTCGAGGTCAACTTCGACATGATCACCTACGCCAAGGGCGCCTCGGTGCTCAAGCAGCTGGTGGCCTGGGTCGGCCTCGACGACTTCCTCGGGGGGCTGCAGCAGTACTTCAAGGACTTCGCCTACGGCAGCTCCGAGTTCGCCGACCTGCTCGCCGCGCTGGAGAAGTCGTCGGGCCGCGAGCTCGCCGGCTGGGCGAAGGAGTGGCTGCAGACCGCGGGGGTCAACACCCTGAGCGCCGAGTTCGACCTCGACGCCGAGGGTCGCTACACCCGGCTCGCGGTGCGCCAGGGCGCCCACCCCGACTGGCCGCAGCTGCGTCGCCACCGCATCGGCATCGGCCTCTACAACGAGGTCGAGGGGCGCCTGGTGCGCACCCGCTACGTCGAGACCGACGTGGAGGGCGAGCTCACCGACATCTCCGAGCTCGCCGGCGAGGCGCAGCCCGACCTGCTGCTGCTCAACGACGCCGACCTGACCTACGCCAAGATCCGCCTCGACGAGCGCTCGCTGGCCACCGCCATCGGCGGGCTGTCACGCCTCGACGACTCGCTGGCCCGCGCCCTGGTCTGGGGTGCCGCGTGGGACATGACCCGCGACGCCGAGATGGCCGCCACCGACTACGTCGAGCTGGTGCTGGCCAACATCGGCAGCGAGACCGACCCCTGGGGCGTGAGCCGGATCCCGAGCACGGCCGCCACCGCGGCATCGGCGTACTCCGCACCGGCGGGCCGGGCGGCGCTGCTCGAGCGCTGGGAGAGCGGGCTGCGCGAGCTCGCGCTGGCCGCCGAGCCCGGCAGCGACCAGCAGCTCACCTTCGTGCGCTCGTACGCCGCGGCGGCGCACGGCGAGCGCGCCCTCGACGAGGTCGCCGGGCTGCTCGACGGCACCTGGGAGATCGAGGGGCTCAGCGTCGACCAGGACCTGCGCTGGTCGTTGGTGACCTCGCTGGCCGCGGCGGGCCGGGCCGGCTCGCGCATCGACGACGAGCTGGCCGGCGACGCGACGATCTCGGGCCAGGAGCACGCCGCCGCCGCGCGCGCGGCGCGCCCCGACGCGGCCGCGAAGGCCGAGGCCTGGGAGCTGGCCGTCGAGCGCACCGACGTGCCCAACGAGACCGCGCGCTCGATCGTGTTCTCGTTCATGCGCGAGGGCCAGGAGGAGGTGCTCGCGCCGTACGTCGACAAGTACCTCGAGGCGGCCGAGACCCTCTGGGACCACCTGGGCACCCACCGCGCCTCGACCGTGCTCAACTACATCTTCCCCAGCCCGCTGGCCAGCGCCGAGCTGGTGGAGAAGGTCGACGCCTGGCTCGCCAGCACCGAGGCCCCCGCCGCCGCCCAGCGCTACGTGCTCGAGGGCCGCGCCGACGCGCTGCGCGCCCTGGCCGCCCAGGAGCGCGACGCCCGCCGCTGAGGCACGCACCACGACGAGGGCCCCCGGAGCAGTGCTCCGGGGGCCCTCGTCGTACGTCGTGCGTGCCTCAGGCCTTGGCGTGCAGGGTGCGCGGGGGCCGCGCGTGCTCGGCGAGCATCTCGATGCCGCGGCGCAGGCCACCGGCGAGGTCGCCCGTGGCGAAGTCCTGCTGCATGTGCAGCGCGGCCAGCTCGACCTCGCGGTCGGTGAGGGTGCGCCGCACGTAGGCGCCGGTCACGATCTCCAGCACCCGGCGGGTCGGGTCGACCATGACGAGGATGCTGCGCGAGGGCGCCACCAGCGTGTTGTGCAGGCTGGTGGCGAAGTCGCGGGGCTCGCCCTCGGCGTTGCCGACGAAGATCGAGAACTCCATGCGGCACAGCTGCTCGGCGCGACGGATCGTCGCGTCGAGCGCGGCGTGCTCGGCGGAGGTGAAGGGGTCACCAGCGGGCACTGGAGCCACCCGCCTGCGAGTCGTCGCCATCGGGGCCGGCCAGCTCGCCGGTGGCGCGGCGCGGGCCGCCGATCCACTGGTTCTCGACGGCCGGGGCGCCGGGGGCCACCCGCTCGCCACGGGCCAGCGGCGGGCCGTAGACCAGCGCGGTCAGGACGAGCACGCCCAGCACCGGCAGCCCGACCAGGACCAGCAGCCAGCCGAGGGGGTCGACGGCGGCCGGGTCGGACCAGCCCTCGGGCACGTCGGCGGCGGCCGGGGCGGCGCTCAGCACGACCGCGGCGCCGGCCGCGCCGAGCGCGAGCAGCAGCGTGCGGGCACGGCGGGCGAGGACGGTGGAGGCGGTGATCAGCGTGGTCACCCCACGAGGATATCGCTCCCGGCGCGGCGCCCGCACCGCGCCCGCCCCGGCGCCCGCTCGACGTGACCCGGTCGACACGCGCAGGGTTGGGGGTCGTGGCCGGGCACCTGTTTGACTGGCGGGCATGGTTCCCCTGGTTTCGCTCTCCTCGCTGATCAAGGGTCGCTGCGACGACACCGAGCAGGTCTGCACGCTGGTCAAGGACTGGACCGGCAGCAACAAGCTCGCCAACATCGCCGACCTGCTCATCGGCAAGCCGATGGCCGTGCTGGGGCTCATCCTCTTCGGCCTCCTGCTGCGCTGGGTCCTGCACCGGGTGGTCGACCGCATCGTCTCCCGCGCCGAGGACGGCGTGCTGCCCGACCAGGTCAACCGCTTCCGCCGCGGACGCGCGGCCAAGGTGGAGGCCGCCCACGAGGCGCGCAACGCCACCCGCCGGGTCCAGCGCGCCAAGACGATGGGCAGCCTGCTCAAGAGCATCATCACCGGCCTGGTGCTCGCGATCGTCGGCACGATGGTGCTCAGCGAGATCGGCGTCAACATCGCCCCGATCATCGCCAGCGCCGGCATCGTGGGCCTGGCCGTGGGCTTCGGCGCCCAGTCGCTGGTCACCGACTTCCTCTCGGGCGTCTTCATGATCTTCGAGGACCAGTACGGCGTCGGCGACGAGATCGACCTCGGCGAGGCCATCGGCACCGTGGAGGCGGTGAGCCTGCGCGTGACCCGGCTGCGCGACATCAACGGCACCGTCTGGTACGTCCGCAACGGCGAGATCGCCCGGGTGGGCAACATGAGCCAGAACTGGGCACGCACCGTGCTCGACGTCTCGGTCGCCTACGACTCCGACCTGGTCAAGGTCAGCCGGGTGCTGCAGGACGTCGCGCACGACCTGTGGGACGACGAGGACTTCAAGGGCAAGGTGCTCGAGGAGCCCTCGGTCTGGGGCGTGCAGGACCTGGGCGCCGACGGGATCGCCGTGCGCGTGGCCCTCAAGACCGCCCCGGGCCTGCAGTGGGGCGTGGCCCGCGAGATGCGTCAGCGCATCAAGGCCCGCTTCGACATCGAGGGCATCGAGATCCCCTTCCCGCAGCGGGTGGTCTGGCACCGTGACGAGCGTGACGCGGCCGGGGACCAGCCGGCGGAGGACACCGCGGGCACGAACGGGAGGATGGGCCGGTGACGTTCTACGACGAGATCGGGGGCGAGGCCACGATCCGGGCGATCGTGCACCGCTTCTACGAGGGCGTGCGCGACGACGAGGTGCTGCGCCCGATGTACCCCGAGCAGGACCTCGCCCCCGCCGAGGACCGCTTCGCGCTGTTCCTCATGCAGTACTGGGGCGGGCCCACGACGTACTCCGACACCCGTGGGCACCCCCGCCTGCGGATGCGGCACGCGCCCTTCGCGGTCAACCCCGAGGCGCGCGACCACTGGCTGATGCACTTCCGGGCCGCGCTCGACGAGGCGGACCTGACCGAGGAGCAGCGCCAGACGTTCTGGGACTACGTCACCCACGCGGCCCAGTTCATGGTCAACACCCTCGACTGAACCGCTACCCGGCGGCGCGGCCCAGCATGGCCTCCAGCGCCTCGCGCTGCTCGGGGGCCGGCGGCCGGGCCCGACCCGATCCCGGGTCGACGAAGACCAGCACCACCCGGGCCCGCGCCAGCACGGCGTCGCCGTCGCAGATCTCGCTCTCGACCACCGTCGACGTCGTGCCGACGTGGCTGACCCACGACCACGCGTCGTACGCCGCCTCCCGGTGCAGGATCGGCACCCGGTAGTCGACCTCGGCGCGCGCGACCACCATGCTGGTCCGGCTCGCGTCACCCGGGCTCGGCCACAGCCGCGACATCAGCGCGATCCGGGCCTCCTGCAGGTACTCGAAGTAGCGCACGTTGTTGACGTGGCCGTAGACGTCGACGTCGCTGAAGCGGACCCGCACCGGGTAGTGCCCGACCTCCTCGCGGTGCGCCGGCCCGGCGACCACCCGCTCCCCCGGTTCGGCGTCCTCGACGTAGGCCGCGAGCGCCTCGCGCTCCTCGGCGCTCAGGCGGCGGGGCCGCTCGTGGCTGAAGACGAAGGGCGTCAGGACGGTGGTGGCCCGCAGGTAGACGGTGCGGCTGCCGTCGTCGTGCTCGTCGAAGATCTCGTAGGCCATCGTGAAGCTGGCCGCGCGGACCCGCACCACCCAGCACTCGATGCTCACGGACCCGAAGCGGAAGGTCAGCGGCGCGCGGTAGGAGACCTCGTGGCGCACCACGACGAGCCCCTCGACCAGGGCCTGCGCCGACTGCTGGGCCGGGGCCCCGCCGCGGTGGTGGCGCATCATGTCGACGCGCGCCTCCTGCAGGTAGTCGACGTAGACGACGTTGTTGACGTGGCCGAGCAGGTCGAGGTCGGCCCAGCGCACCGGGCACTCGTAGCGATGTCGCACGTCGTGATCGTGCCAGAACGGTCATGCCGTCCGCGGCCCCCGGGGCTCGACTAGGGTGGGCGCGACTCATCGTTCCCGAACAGAGAGCCGGTCTCCATCCATGCCTGAGGCAGTCATCGTCTCCACCGCCCGCTCGCCCATCGGGCGCGCCAACAAGGGCTCGCTCAAGGACCTGCGTCCCGACGACCTGAGCGCGACCATCATCAAGGCCGCCCTCGACAAGGTGCCGGCGCTCGACCCCAGCAGCATCGACGACCACTACATGGGCGTGGGCCTGCCCGGCGGCGAGTCCGGCAACAACCTGGCACGCGTCGTCAACGTGCTCAACGGCATGGACGACGTGCCCGGCGCGACGATCACGCGCTACTGCTCCTCCTCGGTGCAGACCACCCGGATGGCCTTCCACGCGATCAAGGCCGGGGAGGGCGACGTCTTCATCTCCTCGGGCGTCGAGACCGTCTCCCGCTTCGCCAAGGGCACCTCCGACCACTGGCCCGACACCCACAACCACCTCTTCGACGATGCCAAGGCGCGCACCGACAAGATGGCCGAGGGCGGCCAGGACTGGGTCGACCCCCGCGAGAACGGCCAGCTGCCCGACGTCTACATCGCGATGGGCCAGACCGCCGAGAACGTCGCGCGGATGCGCGGGCTGGACCGCAAGGAGCTCGACGAGTTCGGCGTGCGCAGCCAGAACCTGGCGGAGAAGGCGATCAACGACGGCTTCTGGGCCCGCGAGATCACCCCGGTGACCCTGCCCGACGGCACGGTCGTCTCCACCGACGACGGCCCGCGCGCCGGGGTCACCTACGACGCGCTCAAGGACCTCAAGCCGGTCTTCCGCCCCGACGGCGTGGTCACCGCCGGCAACTGCTGCGCGCTCAACGACGGCGCCGCCGCCGTGGTCGTCATGAGCGACACCAAGGCCGCCGAGCTGGGCCTCACGCCGTTGGCCCGCATCGTCTCGACCGGTGTCAGCGGCCTGTCCCCCGAGATCATGGGCCTGGGCCCGGTCGAGGCGACCCGCAACGCGCTCAAGCACGCCGGCATGAGCATCGGCGACATCGACCTGGTCGAGATCAACGAGGCCTTCGCCGCACAGGTCGTGCCGTCCTACCAGGACCTCGGCATCGACCTCGACCGCCTCAACGTCAACGGTGGCGCCATCGCCGTGGGCCACCCCTTCGGCATGACCGGGGCCCGCCTGCAGAACACGATGCTCAACAGCCTGGACTGGCACGACAAGACGACCGGGCTGATCACCATGTGCGTGGGCGGCGGCCAGGGCATGGCGCTGATCCTCGAGCGTCTCTGAGCCCTCGCTCGCACTTCCCACCTGCTCAGGCGCGACCCCCGGCACCGTGGTGCCGGGGGTCGCGGCCGTCCTGGGGTGTGCCGCTGGGCGCCGAGGCGGCACTAGGATGACGGGCGTGACCAGCACCGAGACCTCCCCCAGCCGCGTCACCGGCCGATGGCTCGACGCCGACCAGCAGCACGCCTGGCGCGGGCTGGTGATGGGCTCGACGCTGCTGTTCGACCGCCTCGACGACGAGCTGCGGCGCGAGTGCGGGCTCTCCCTGACCGAGTACGAGATCCTGGTGCGGCTCTCGGAGCGCGAGGGCCGCCTGCGGATGGCCCAGCTGGCCGACGCGCTGGCGCACAGCCGCAGCCGGGTCACCCACACCGTGGCCCGCATGGAGAAGGCCGGCCTGGTCGAGCGGCGCACCTCGCCCGAGGACGGCCGCGGCATCGTGTGCTGGCTGACCCCGTCGGGTCGTCAGCTCCTCGAGCAGATCGCGCCGATGCACGTGGCCGGCGTGCGCGAGCACTTCATCGACCGGGTCGATCCCGACGACCTGGCCGCCCTGGGCCGGGCGATGAACGCCGTGGCCGACGCCCTGGTCGCCTGCCACCCCGAGATGGAGATGCGACAGCCGGGACCCTGAGGTCCCGGCCGCCGTCCTGCTGCCTCAGTCGCGCGTCAGGCGCCGGTGGGTCACGCGGTGCGGGCGGGCCGCCTCGGCGCCCAGGCGCTCGATCTTGTTCTCCTCGTAGGAGGCGAAGTTGCCCTCGAACCAGAACCAGCGGGCCGGGTCCTCGTCGTCGCCCTCCCAGGCGAGGATGTGGGTGGCCACGCGGTCGAGGAACCAGCGGTCGTGCGAGGTGACCACGGCGCACCCGGGGAAGTCGAGCAGCGCGTCCTCGAGCGAGGACAGGGTCTCGACGTCGAGGTCGTTGGTCGGCTCGTCGAGCAGCAGCAGGTTGCCACCCATCTTCAGGGTCAGCGCCAGGTTGAGACGGTTGCGCTCACCACCGGAGAGCACGTTGGCCTTCTTCTGCTGGTCGGGCCCCTTGAACCCGAAGGAGGCCACGTAGGCACGCGAGTTCATCTCGAAGTTCGCGACCTTGATGAAGTCGAGGCCGTCGGAGACGACCTCCCACACGTTCTTGGTGGCGTCGAGGCCGCCGCGGCTCTGGTCGACGTAGGAGATCTTGACGGTCTTGCCGACGTTGAGCTCGCCCGAGTCGGGCTCCTCCTGGTCGGTGATCATCCGGAACAGCGTGGTCTTGCCGACGCCGTTGGGGCCGATCACGCCCACGATGCCGGCCCGCGGCAGCGAGAACGACAGGTCGTGCATGAGGGTGCGGCCCTCGAAGCCCTTGGTCAGGTTCTTGGCCTCGAGCACGACGTCACCCAGCCGCGGCCCGGCCGGGATGTTGATCTCGGAGGTGTCGATCTTGCGCATCCGGTCGGCCTCGGCCGCCATCTCCTCGTAGCGGGCCAGGCGCGACTTGCTCTTGGCCTGGCGGGCCTTGGGGTTGGAGCGGACCCACTCCAGCTCCTTCTCGAGCATCCGGGCGCGCTTGGCGTCCTTCTGGCCCTCGACCTTGAGCCGGTCCTTCTTGGTCTCCAGGTAGGTGGAGTAGTTGCCCTCGTAGGGGTGCGCCTGTCCCCGGTCGAGCTCGAGGATCCACTGGGCGACGTTGTCGAGGAAGTACCGGTCGTGGGTGACGGCCAGGACGGCGCCGGGGTAGTTGGCCAGGTGGCCCTCGAGCCACTGCACCGACTCGGCGTCGAGGTGGTTGGTGGGCTCGTCGAGGAGCAGCAGGTCGGGCTGCTCGAGCAGCAGCTTGCACAGCGCCACCCGGCGTCGCTCACCACCGGACAGGTTGTCGACCAGCGCGTCGGCGGGCGGGCAGCGCAGCGCGTCCATCGCCTGGTCGAGACGGCTGTCGAGGTCCCAGACGTTGGCCGCGTCGAGCTCGCTCTGCAGGTCGCCCGCCTCGCTGGCCACCTTGTCCTGGTCGGCGTCGGGGTCGCCCATCATCATGTAGAGCTCGTCGAGCCGCGCCATCTTGGCCTTGGTCTCGGCGACGGCCTCCTCGACGTTCTCGAGCACGGTGCGGCCCTCGGTCAGCGGGGGCTCCTGCTGGAGCATGCCGACCGTCGCGCCGGGGTCGAGGATCGCGTCGCCGTTGTTGGCGTGGTCGAGCTGGGCCATGATCTTCAGCAGCGACGACTTGCCGGTGCCGTTGGGGCCCACCACGCCGATCTTGGCGCCGTGCAGGAACGAGAGGGTGACGTTGTCGAGGACGACCTTGTCGCCGTGGGCCTTGCGCACGTTGCGCAGTGTGAAGACATATTCCGCCATGCCGCCGAGCGTAGTTGCTCCGCGGCCCGACGGCTCCCCTGGGTCCCCCCGGCTCAGGCCGCCGCGTGACCGACGTCGCCCGCGCCCGGCGCCTCCTGCGCCACCGTGCCCGCGGGGTCCGTGGAGCGCTGGCGTGGCGTGCGGGTGAAGACCGAGGTGCCCCTGGTCAGGTCGTGGCCGACCAGGACGGCGTCGACCTCGATGGTGGTCACCTCGACACCCGCCTGGTTGGTCCAGACCCGCGGCAGCAGCCGGCCGTGGACCACCACCGGGTCGCCGCGCCGCAGCGAGGAGGCGCAGGTCTGGGCCAGCGTGCGCCAGGCGTTGACGGTGTACCACTGGGTGACGCCGTCGACCCACTCCCCCGTACCGCGATGGAAGCGACGGGGCGTGGTGGCCACCCGGAAGCTGGCCACCGCGCTGCCGGCCGCGTCGCGCACGGTCACGTCGCCGCCCAGCCAGCCCTGCAGCGTCACGGTCGTCTCGTTGAGCATGTCGTCCTGCCCTCCTGCCCGGTGCCGGGCGCTCCCGCCGGGACGGTGCGTCCGCGGCACGACCACTCTGGGCCGGCTCGCCAGGTCGCGGCGCCCGTGGTCGGCGGCCGGTGCAAGCGCGTGGCGCGAGCGGCGCCCTGTGCACGCACAGTGGCCTCGAGACGGGCCGGGAGGCAGGACGCTCAGCGCGTGGCGAGCGCCTTGGAGAGACCCCCGCGGGCCCGGGTGTAGGCCTCGAGCTCGGCCTCGACCGGGCTGACGACCAGCTCGTGCGCCACCGCGCCGACGTTCTCGCGCAGCCGGGTGTCGGCCACCGATGCCCGGCGCCGGGCGGTGCCGGCGACCAGGCCGCGGCACACCAGTGCCAGCAGCACCCCGAGCCCGACGCCGCCGAGCAGCAGGATGAGCGGGAGCGCGACACCGGCGTACACCGGCGTGTCGTCGAGCGTGCCGGACAGCGCGGTCGCGACGGTCCACGCGGCGCCGAGCAGGGCGGCCACCACCAGGACCCACTGCAGCACCCGCACCACCCCGGCCCAGACCGGGATGCGGGAGGCCTGCAGGTCGACCCCGCGCAGGGCGTCGTCGAGGCGGTCGCCGATCTCGGGGAGGCGCTGCACCGAGGCCCGGCGCACGGCGTCGGCCCACGGGCGCCCGAGCCCCTGGGTCGTGTCGTCGGCCAGCGCACGCACCTCGGAGTCGACGCGGGCACGCTGCACCGACGTCGTCCCGGGCACCGCGCTCTCGGCCCCGCGCAGCGCCTTGGCGGAGCCGCCCAGGTCGAGCTGCAGCCTCTTCAGCGGGTCGGGGCGCAGCCGGCCCACCCACGACACGAGCGGCCAGCCGGTGGCGCGTCCGGCCCGCAACCGCGTCGAGCGCTCGACGGCCTCCACCACGGTCGGCACCCCCGCCGCCTCGGCGAAGGCGTCCTGCAGCGCACGGACCCGCTGGTCGGACAGGGCCCGCGTCGGTGCGTCGCCGCCGGCCTCCTGGAGGCGGGCGGCGGCCGCCCGCACGTCGGACTCGATCCGCTCGGCGGTCATCTTCTTGGCCCGCACCCGCGACTCGATCTCGCCACGCAGCTCGTCGAGGCCGATGCCCTGGCGAGCACTGACGCCGATCACCGGCACCCGGCCGAGGCCGTCGGCCTCCAGCAGGCGGCGGACGTCGGCGAGCATGGCCTCACGCCCGTCGGCCGGCACCGTGTCGATGTGGTTGAGCACCACCACCATGACGCCCTCGTGGGTCTTCAGCGGCGCGAGGTAGCGGTCGTGGATCGCCGCGTCGGCGTACTTCTGCGGGTCCAGGACCCACACCAGCATGTCGGCCAGGGCGACCAGGCGGTCGACCTCGAGGTGGTGGGAGACCTCGGTGGAGTCGTGGTCGGGCAGGTCGAGGAGCACGACGCCCTCGAGCGCCTGCGACTCGCGTCGGGTGTCGAGCATCGAGTCGCGCGTGGTCTGGTGGCGCGGGGGGATGCCGAGCCAGTCGAGCAGCTCACCGGCGCCGTCGCTGCCCCACACGCAGGCGGTGGCCCACGAGGTGGTCGGGCGGCGTACGCCGACCGCCGACAGCTCGAGGCCGGTGAGGGCGTTGAAGGTCGAGGACTTGCCCGACCCCGTCGCCCCGGCGATGGCGACCACCGTGTGGCCGGCTGAGAGTCGCAGCCGGCTGGTGGCCCGGTCGACGACCTTCTCGGCGTCGCCGACCAGGGCGTCGTCGAGCCGCCCACGGGCCGCCTCGGCGGCCGTCGCGAGCCCCTCGATGCGGGCGCCGGTGTCGGTCCCACGGGTGACCAGCTTCTTGGCCCCCTCGAGCAAGGACGTCATGATCTCCCACTCAGCGTGCGGTCAGTGCTGGGCGACACCCTAGGGTGCCGCTCCAGCCGTGTGGTGGTCAGGGCTCAGCCCTGCCGTGGTGCGGCCGCGAAGCGGACGTCGTCGACGCGACGCGCCGCCTGCCGCAGCTGCTCGGCGGCGTCGGGCGCCAGGCCCAGCGCGTCGACGAGTGAGGTGAAGCGCTCGCGCTCGCTGTCGAGCAGGGCCGTGATGCGCTCCTCGAGCATCCCGCGGGCCCGCACGGCCAGGCCGCGCACGGCCTGGTCGCCGAAGACGGCCTCGAGCAGCTTCTGGCCCAGCGCCGCCGACCCGCCGGCGATGCCCGCCTCGGCCCCGGTGAGACCGGCGGTGTGGGTGAAGACCACGACCATGAGCGCGACCGAGAGGCCGTTGACCCCGAAGGCCAGGAACCGGGCGGTGGAGCGCTTGTCGGCCCCCTCGGCCTTGACCAGCTCGAGCACGTCGCCCTGCCAGTCGCGCACCGCACGCTCGGCCCGTCGCCGCAGCTCGCGCGAGGCGCGTCCGATGTCGGGACCGGCCTGGGCCAGCAGGCCCACGCCGGCGGCGTGCTGCTGCCAGGCGGCCTCGGCCCGTTCGGCGGCCTGCTCGGCGTGCTCGAGGATGAGCAGCTCGAGGCCCGACTCGACCGCCACGGTGACCCGCTCGGCCTGCTGCGGCTTGCCCTTGACCGCGTTGACCACGCGGTCGCGCAGCCAGCCGACGCGGTTCTCGAGCGACTTCAACAGCTCGCCGGTGCCGACGAACTCCTGCCACCGCGCCAGCACCTCGCCACGCAGGAGAGTGCCGTCGGCGGTGGCGCGCACCGCGTCGGCGACCGCGCGCTCGTAGGCCCGGTCGGCCTCCTCGCGCAGCGTCGCCGCGGTGCCCACCTGCACGGCGGCCGCGTCGGCCACGGGGTGCACGTGGTGGGTGATGCTGCGGATCGCGCCGTCGAGGGTCTGCTTGACCACCGCCGCCCGGGCGCCGGCGTCGGAGGCCAGCGACTCCAGCCAGCCCCGCACGTCGGCGACGTGTCCGGCCGGGAGCAGCCCGGCCTCGTCGACGGTCCCCTCGTTGACCACGAACAGCGGGGAGTCCTTCAGCCCGCGCGAGGCCAGCATCCGGGCCAGGTGGGTCGAGACGGTCTGCACGGCGTCGGGGGCCGTGCGGTCGAGCACGACCGCGACGGCGGTCGAGCGGTCCGCGGCCTGCTTGAGGAAGCCCCACGGCACCTGGTCGGCGTAGCGCGCGGCCGAGGTGACGAAGAGCCACAGGTCGGCGGCGGCCAGCAGCTGGGCGGCCAGGGTGCGGTTGCGCTCCTCGACGGAGTCGACGTCGGGGGCGTCGAGGATCGCCAGCCCTTGCGGCACGGTGTCGGAGGGCACCAGCTGCAGCGCGTCGGGGTCGTTGGTCGAGTGCTCGACGCGACGCAGGTCGGGCAGCAGCCGGTCCTGGCCGAACCAGTGCCCGTCGTCGGGATGGTGCACCAGCACCGGGGAGCGGGTGGTGGGGCGCAGCACGCCCGGCTCGGTGACCCTGCGCCCGACGAGGGAGTTGACCAGGGTCGACTTGCCGGCACCGGTCGAGCCGCCCACCACGGTCAGCAGCGGCGCGTCGATGGTCATCACCCGCGGGATGACGTAGTCCTCGAGCTGGTCGACCATCTCCTGGTGCGAGGCGCGCACCTCCTCGACCCCGGGGAGGTCGAGGGGCAGGGTCGCGGCCTGGAGCGCGCCGCGCAGGCGCACCAGCGCGGTGAGCATCTGCGCGTCGTCGACCCCGGTGGGGCCACCAGGGCCGTCGGGGCTGGCGTCGTGCGGGGCTGTCATCGGGTCGGAACCACCTGTCCGGGAAAGGCGATGGACGGTCGTACGGCGCGGATGCGGGCGACGTAGTGCTGTCCTCGGAGTGCGAAGTCTGGCGGAGGAGTGCCCCGCAGGTAGCGATGATGCAGGAACCCGAGCTCGATCACCGCTTGCTGGTAGTCACGCATGGCCCGCTCCCCCGCGGCACCACCCAGCTGGCGGGCGTGGGCACGCGCTCGGCGGCGCGCCCCGAGGTCGACCACCCAGCCGATGTCGGTCGCCGGGAGCAGGCCCTGCCGGGCCGCGTCGCCGAGCGCGGCCGCGAGCATCAGGCGCTCCGAGCGCCGGGCCCACACGGCGATGGCGAACAGGCCCACCAGCGCGGGGAACATCAGCACCACGTAGACCGCGACGAAGCTGCCCATGCCGTAGATCGTCGAGCCGTTCCACAGCCCGTGGGCGAGCACGGCGAGCACGTAGCCCACCAGGGGGGCCAGCACCCGCACCACCGGTGAGCGCGACCCGACGGCCAGGCCCACGCCGATGCCGATGAAGGTGGTGAAGAACGGGTGCGCGAACGGGCTGAAGAGGCAGCGCACCACGAAGGTGGCCGTCAGGGCCTCGGTGCCACCCGGCCCCATCCCGTCGGTCCCGTTGTACGCCGCCGCGAGGTAGAGGATGTTCTCGACGAACGCGAAGCCGATGCCCACCATCCCGGCGTACACGATGCCGTCGAGGACACCGTCGAGCTCGGCCCGGCGCCACCACAGCAGCAGCACGAGGAAGGCGCCCTTGGACAGCTCCTCGGTGACCGGGGCGACCACGGCCAGGCTGGCGGCCTCGGTGACCCCGACGAAGAAGCCGCCGAGGCCCTGGACCAGCAGGGCCGCCGCGGTGGCCACGAACCCGCCCCACAGGAGCCCCAGGAGCAGCAGCGACCGGGGCTCGGGCTCGTAGCGGTCGAGCCACAGGTAGCACGCGACCAGCGGCCCCACCGGCAGCGCTGCGAGGGCGGTGGCCAGCACGAGCGTGCCCGGCCCGCCGGACAGGGCCACGACCAGCAGGATCGGCAGCGCGCCGAGCACGACCAGCCCGGTGACGACGGCCGTGAAAGCGACGTTGTCTCGACGGGCCGGCACCATGGCAGCAGAGCCTATCGGCAGCAGGCGCCGGGGCGGCCGCGCGGCATCGCCGGGCGTGAGCGGCCGACGTAGCATGACGGGCATGAGCGAGCAGAGCACCCCGGAGTCGACCGAGCCCAAGACCGAGTCGCACGACCCCGCCGTGCCTGCGGCCTACTCCGAGCTCATGCGCACCGGCTGGGGCGAGCGCGAGCTGGACCTGCCGCGCCATCCCGTCGCCGAGCTCGCCGCGCAGCGGCGCGCCCGCCTGGCCGAGGCCTTCGCCGGCGAGCGTCTGGTGCTGCCGGCCGGCACCTACAAGGTGCGCTCCAACGACACCGACTACCGCTTCCGCAGCGACACCGCGCACACCTACTTCACCGGCAACCTGACCAGCGACGCCGTGCTGGTGCTCACCGACGGCGAGGCGGTGCTCTACGCGCGCCCGCGCTCGGCCCGCGACACCGACGAGTTCTTCCGCGACCGCCAGTACGGCGAGCTGTGGGCCGGGCGCCGCCCCTCGGCGCGCGAGATCTCCGACTCCCTGGGCATCGAGGTGCGTCACGTCGACCGGCTCGCCGAGGACCTCGCGGTCACCGGGCCCAAGACCCGGGTCCACCGGGGGGTCTCCCCCCACGTCGACCGCCTGGTCGGTGCTGACGCCGGGCTCGACGCCGAGCTGGCCCGGGTGGCCTCGGAGATGCGGCTGGTCAAGGACGACTGGGAGGTCGCGCAGCTGCAGGAGGCCTGCGACGCCACCACCCTCGGCTTCGAGGACTCCGTCTCCGACTGGGCCAACGCGCTCAAGTACGGCGAGCGCTGGATCGAGGGCACCTTCTTCCGCCGCGCCCGGGCGATGGGCAACGACATCGGCTACGACTCGATCGTCGGTGGCGGCAAGCACGCCACGACCCTGCACTGGATCGAGAACTCGGGGCCGATCACGCCCGGCGAGCTGGTGCTGCTCGACATGGGCGTCGAGGGGCACAACCTCTACACCGCCGACGTGACCCGCACGCTGCCGGTCGACGGCACCTACACCGCCACGCAGCGCGAGCTCTACGACCTCGTGCTCGCCGCGCAGGAGGCCGGCATCCAGGCGGTGCGGCCGGGCACCCCGTTCGCCGACGTGCACACCGCCTCGATGACCGTGCTCGCGCACGGCCTCGAGGACATGGGACTGCTGCCCGTGCCCGCGGCCCAGGCCCTCGACCCCGACAGCAAGGTCTACGCCCGGTGGACCCTGCACGGCACCAGCCACATGCTCGGCATGGACGTGCACGACTGCGGCGCGGCCGCCCCCGAGTCCTACGCCAAGGGCTCCCTCGCCGAGGGCATGGTCCTCACCGTCGAGCCGGGCCTGTACTTCCAGGAGGACGACCTGCTGGTCCCCGAGGAGCTGCGCGGCATCGGCATCCGCATCGAGGACGACGTGCTGGTCACCGCCGACGGGCACCGCAACCTCTCGGCGGCGCTGCCGCGCAGCGCGGACGACGTCGAGGCCTGGATGGGCTCCCGCCTCTGAGCCGACCGGCTCTCAGCCGATCGGGGCCGGCAGGTCGATCCAGAAGGTCGACCCCTCGCCCGGCCGGGAGTCGACGCCCAGCCGGCCGCCGTCGCGCTCGGCGACGGAGCGCGCCAGCGACAGGCCCAGCCCGGTGCCGCGGACCCCGGGCTCGGCGAAGCGGACGAACGGCTCGAAGACCTGGCTCAGCTGGCGCGGCGTCAGGCCGGGGCCGGTGTCCTTGACGCTGATCCGCACCCGGGCCTCGCCCCCCTCACCGCTCGTGCTGGTGGCGGTGATGGCGACGGTGCCGCCGCGCCGGTTGTGGGCGACCGCGTTCCCGACCAGGTTCGTCAGCACCTGGCGCACCCCGGCCGGGGTGGCCGCGACGACCAGAGCGGGGTCGACGTCGGCGCCCACCAGGACCTCCGCCGTTGCCGCCGGGGTACGCACCCAGTGGACGACGTCCTGGACCGCCTCGGCGACCACCACGGTCTCGCGCCCGCCGTCACCGAGCAGCCTGGCGGTGCTGAGGAGGTCCTCCACGATCGCCAGCAGCTGCTCGCCGGCGCCGACGATGATGCCTGCGTCCTTGTGGACCTGGGTGACGAAGTCAGCCAGCCGCTCCACGTCCTCGACACCGGCGAGGTCCTCGGCGTCGCCCTGCAGTACCTCGGCATAACCGAGCACGGCACTGAGGGGCGTCCGTAGCTCGTGGCCGGTCGCTGCGAAGAACTGCTGCTGCACAGCGCTGACCTGGTCGCCGCGCACGATCGCATCGGCGAGGGACCGCCGAGCCGCCTCCGCCGACATCCGCGAGGTGAGGGCGGCGCTGAGCAGGCGCACGTCGGCCACGAGCACCTCGGACCAGGGGCCAGTCTCCTCGCTGCCGACCGAGAGGCTGCCGAACATGCTGGCGCCGCTCAGCAGGGCGTGGGTCATGCAGGAGTGGATGGAGCAACGGGCCAGCTCGCGGGCGTCCTGCGCCGCCTCCGGCGGCAGCAGGTCGACGTCGGCCAGCACTGCGACGTGCCGCCTGGACTGCTCGGAGATCCACGGCATGGTCAGCGCGTCCTGTGGTCCGGCGTCGGGCCCGGGCAGGACCGTGCAGGCCGAGCCGGGTCGCCGCCACTGCCGCAGCCAGGCCCGAGCCCCCAGGTGCACCCACGAGCTCTCGTCGGCGGGGCTGAAGGTCGTCAGGGCGACCGCGACCGCACCGACGCGCGGATCGGTGAGGGCGTGCTCGGCCAGACGCTCGAGTGCCTCGTCGACCTCGACCTCCGCGCGCAGCACGTCCTGAGCCAACCGGACGGCGGCGGCGCTGGGGCGTGCCGACGCGGGGACCACCTGCAGGCCCGCCCTCATCACGCTCATCCCTCCCCCCTCCACGCTCACGAGATCTCGACCAGCGCGGGTCGAGGAAAGATACCGCGGGACTGGTCCACGTACGCAGGCGATACCAGGTCGAGGCGGTGAGCAGCCGCCCACGACGTCAGCTCCGTGAGCTGCGCCAGGCCCACCGTGCGCCCCGGACAGGCGTGCGGGCCGGCCCCGAAGGGCAGCCACGCGCCGGGGCGGGCGGTCGCGTCGTCCCATCGTCCCGGGTCGAGGACCACGCGCTCGGCACCGCGGTCGCACTCCCCCGCCGGAACGAGATCGGCAAGCCGGCCCAGCAGCAGGGGGCTGACCAGGACGACGCCACCCTCGGGCAGCCGGACGCCGGCTAGGGTCGTCTCGCGGCGGGTCACCCGCGCGGTGACCCACGTCGGCGGGGCGACCCGCAAGACCTCCCAGACCACCTGGACCGGTGCCAGGCCGCCGGTGTGCAGGCGGTCCTGAACCTCGGGGCGCTCGGCAAGGCCGACGAGCAACCAGGCCCCTGCGGCCACCGGCACCTGGGTTCCGGCGGCCAGCACCGTGGCGGTGCCCGGCGGATCGGCTGAGCCCAGCTGAGCCAGGAGCGTCTCGAGCCGGTGGCGGGCGCCGTCCTCGTTGCGGCGCGCGCGGGACCAGGCACGCAGCGGCCGTGGGCTGGCGATGACCGGCCCCAGGGCGTCGACCCAGGCGAGCACCGCGTCAGCGACCCGATCGCGATCGGATTCCGCGAGGCCCGGGAGCGTGGCCACGGTCGTCGAGCGCGCCACGGGTCCGCGGAGCAGGGCCATGGCGTCGTGCTGCGCACCGACGGCGTGCGCGAGCTCCAGGTCGAGCTCGGTGCGCATCACGGCGGCGGCCCGGGCCGCCCGTTCGTGGGACAGCGGCGCGACGACCCCGTGCGGCGAGCGGCCGCGCATCTCCGCGCGCCGCACCGCGCGCCGGCTCACGTCGACAGGGAAGTCGTAGGTGGCGGGGTCGGTGAGGACGGTCCGGGCCTGGTCCAGAGTGGTGGCTACCCAAGGGCCGTGGCGGCCCAGGGCGCGGGGCCGGTCGTTCCCCGCCGCACGCAGCACGGCACCGAGACGACCTGGGGTGTCCTCGGTGCCGTGCTCGAGCGCAGACGTCATCCGCCCGCGACTCTGGTGGTGGGCGCGCTCAGCGGCCCGGACGCCAGCCGTACATGGCGGCGACCTGGCGCGCGACGCGCCGCTTCTGGATGAGCTTCAACATGGATGTTCCTCCCTTGGTGGTGCGGTGACATGACAGTCCCGAGAACCACCGCACGGTCCCTCCCCGGCGGCTGCGGTCAGCATAGTGAGCGCACAGCCTCGGCGACCATCAAAATCATTTACTCGCACCCACGACCACCCCTTCAGTCCTGACCGCCTCAGCGGGGCTGGGCGAGCTCCTCGAGCAGGTCGAGCAGCTGCTGCTTGCGGAAGGGCTTGGGCAGCACGGCGTCGACCCCGAGCTCGTGCAGGGTCGGACGCTTGTCGCCGGCCCACGCACTGACGACCACGACCCGCAGGTCGGGAGCGACATCGGGGTGCGCCCGCAGCCAGCGCACCACCTCCTCGCCGCTCATCCGGGGCATGGAGAGATCGAGGAACATCACGTCGTACGGCGCGGCCGCGAGCACCTCGACGGCGTGCTGGCCGTCCTCGGCCTCGTCGGCGCTGTGCCCCAACCGGGTCAGCATCCGCACCATGATGTCTCGGATGTCCTCCTGGTCGTCGACGACCAGGAAGCGCCACCCGGCCCCGTCGGGGGAGGTGGCGCCAGTCCCCGAGCCCTGCGACGCATCCACGTCAGGAGCCTAGCGATCTTTACGCGCGCCGCAGGGGTTCACGACGAAGCCGCCCGGGTCGCTCCCCCGGCCCCCGCCTCGACGTCGTCCTCGAGGCGACCGGCCACCCGGTGCGCGACCAGCAGGACGGCTGAGCCCGCCACGATGGTCACGGCGAAGCCGGCGAGCACCGACCCGACCAGCGCGACCGTGACGTAGCCGAGCGTGGCGGCGACCACCGAGATGACGACGTACGGCAGCTGCGTGGTGACGTGGGTGATCACGTTGCAGCCGGCACCGGTCGAGCTGAGGATCGTGGTGTCGGAGATCGGGGAGGCGTGGTCGCCCGCCACCGCGCCGGCCAGCACCGCGCCGAGCGCGGGCAGCAGCAGCTCGGGGGCGTCCAGGGCGTTGACGATGCCGCCGGCGATGGGCAGCAGGAGCCCGAACGACCCCCAGGAGGTGCCGGTGGCGAAGGCCATCGCGCCCGCGAGCAGGAAGACGGTCGGGATCAGCCAGGACGCCGAGATCGAGGAGTCCTCGACGAGGCCGCCGAGGAAGTCGCCGGTGCCGAGCAGGGCGATGAGGGACCCGAGCATCCAGGCCAGCAGCAGGATGCTGACGGCCGGCCACATCGACCGCAGGCCCTCGAGCCAGCCACGACCGAAGGTGCTCCGCCCGAACGTGGGGTTCGAGGAGGTGTCGCGGGCGTAGTAGTAGATCGAGGCCACCAGGCCCAGCGCGCCACCGACGAGCAGCGAGAGGGTCACGTCGGTCTCGGCGAGCACGTCGATGGGCGACCACGAGCCCGACCCGCGACGACCGGTCACCACGATCCCGCCCAGCACTCCCAGGACGAGCAGGCCGAAGGGGACCACCAGGGCCCGCTTGGCGCCGGGTCGGTGCACGGGCAGGTCCCGCGAGAGCTGGCCCGGGATGTCGTCGTCGCTGTCGTAGGTCTCCCCCTCGACGAGCGCGCGCCGCTCCTCCCCGCGCATCGGGCCGATGTCGACGCCGAGCAGGGCGACGAGCGCGACCATCAGCAGCGCGGCGTAGGCGTAGTAGTTGGCACCGGCGGCGCGCAGGAACGCGCTCACGTCGCTCATGGCGAGCGACGACTCGTCCACGATCGGCCCGATGACCCCGAGGATGTAGGCACCCCAGCTGGAGAACGGCACGAGCACCGCGACGGGCGCCGAGGTCGAGTCCACGAGGTAGGTCAGCTTGGCGCGCGAGACGCGGTAGCGGTCGGTGACCGGCCGGGTCACCTGCCCGACCGTGAGGGCGTTGAAGTAGTCGTCGATGAAGATCGCCATGCCCAGCAGGGCGGGCAGCACCACCGCGCCACGGCGCGTCCTGATGCGTTCCTGCGCCCAGTCGGCGAAGGCCTTGGTGCCGCCGGACATCAGGATGAACGCGGTGATCACACCGAGGGTGAGGGTGAAGACGAGGATGTAGACGTAGGTGGTGTTCAGGCCTCCGTCGACCCAGAAGATCTCCGCGAACGCGCTCGCGACCAGCTCGACGGTGCCCCACGGCGACCCGTCGGCCACCAGGAACGCGGCGCTGAGCACCCCCAGCCCCAGGGACAGCAGCACCTTGCGGGTGGCCACCACGAGACCGATCGCGAGCAGCGGCGGGAGCAGTGTCAGGAACTCGTACGACTCGACCACGGGGCTCTCCTCCTGGCAGGGAGCACCACGCTACCCCCGCGGAGGACCGCCCGCGTCCACCCTGGCGCTCCGGCGCGACGAGCACCGCGGACCCGTCCCGGCCCGGTCGCCGCTAGGCTTGCGCGGGGCCCAGCGGCCCCTCGCCTCCGTAGCTCAGCTGGATAGAGCAGCGGCCTTCTAATCCGCCGGTCGCAGGTTCGAGTCCTGCCGGGGGCGCTCGTCGCGGCGCCGGCACCTCCCCGGTGCCGGCTCAGCCGCTGCGCGGGCCCCGCTCGGTGGGCCGCAGCACCCGGACCCGCTCGGGGCGGAACCCGTGCTGCATGGCCCAGGCCACGGCCTGCGACCGCGACCCGGCGCCGATCTTGCGGTAGGCGGTGCGGATGTAGGTCTTCACCGAGTTGATGGACAGGTAGGTGCGCTCGGCGATCTGCTGGTTGGACAGCCCCGCGCAGATCAGCGCGAGCACCTCGGCCTCGCGGGCGGTGAGCCCGCGGTCGCGTCCGGGCCAGGCGCCGACCTCGGGCAGGGCGGAGTCGCCCACGTCCTGCGGTCGCAGCTCGGCGCCGGCCGCCACCTGCTGCAGCGCCCAGGCCATCTCCTGGCCGGTCACCTGCTTGGAGAGGTAGCCGCTGGCACCACGGGCCAGGGCCCGCTCCACGAGGTCGGGCTCGGTGTTCCAGCTGAAGACGACCACCTTGGCGCGACCGTCGTCGACGAGCGTGGGCAGGTCCACACCGTCCCCCTGGTCCTG
This sequence comes from Nocardioides sp. 31GB23, assembly GCF_040012395.1. NCBI lineage: Bacteria > Bacillati > Actinomycetota > Actinomycetes > Propionibacteriales > Nocardioidaceae > Nocardioides > Nocardioides sp. 31GB23. The sequence continues at coordinate 39,925 of NZ_JBDYKJ010000005.1, forward strand.
CCCGAAGGTGTCGTAGAGGACGACGTCGACCTCGGAGCGCACCTCGGCCCCCGTGACGATCTCGACCACGCGCACCCGGTCGGCGTACGGCTCGAGGACGGCCGCGACGCCAGCCACCACGATCGGGTGGTCGTTGACGATGGCGACCCGCACGGGCACCCCGGCGACTGTCATGGCGCCGATCGTATTTCACCCGGCCGGAGGGTGCCCCTCCCTCGCGGCAATACTTAACCTGGGGCGACGAGCGTGAGGGGCGAGATCTTTGCCGCAGACCTGGCAGCAGCACCCGGGGTGGGGCCGGGTCTCGACCCTGGATCCGCGCTCGATCCCCGACCGGTGGCACCGTCTCGTGGTCGTCTCGGCCCACCCCGACGACGAGAGCCTGGGGGTGGGCGGCCTGATCGCCACCGCGCACCAGGCCGGGCTCGAGGTGTACGTCGTGCTGCTCACCGCGGGCGAGGCCTCCCACCCGCCGGGCCGCGAGGTGTCGCGGCACTCCCTGGCCACCGAGCGGCTGGCCGAGATGGACCGTGCCGTCGGGCTGCTGGCGCCCGGCACACCGGTCGTGTTCCTGGGGGCGCCCGACGGCGGGGCGGCCGACGTCGAGGACCAGATGGTGGTCGCGCTCGGTGACATCGTCGGCGACGGCGTGGGCACCCTGCTGGTCGCCCCCTGGCGCCACGACGGCCACCCCGACCACGAGGCGGCCGGGCGGGCGGCCGCGCAGGTCGCGCGCAGCAGCGGCGCCTGGTTGGCCGAGTACCCGTTGGTGATGTGGCGGCTGGGCGAGCCCGACGCGGCCCCGTGGGAGCAGATGGTGCGTCTCGAGCTCGCGCCACAGCTGCGCGAGACCAAGCTCGCCGCGATCAGGGAGCACGCCAGCCAGCTGCGCGCCCTCTCCCCCGACGACCCCCCGGCCCTGTCCGGGCCGATGCTGGCGCACTTCACCGGCCACGCCGAGCACCTGGTGCTCACCCCGGCCGAGGCGGACGAGCTCGACCCGGACGACGACGGGCTGCACCAGCGGGCCTGAGCCTCCCCGGCTTCTCAGCCCTGGTGGGCGTCGATCTCGCCCAGGAGGCGTGCGGCGACGTCGGCGGGCGCGAACGACGCGTGCACCGAGGCCCGGGCCAGGTCGCGCACGCCCTCCTCGTCGAGGTCGAGCAGCCCGGCGGCGATGACGTACTCGTTGTTGAGCGTGGTGCCGAACATCGACGGGTCGTCGGAGTGCACGGTGACCGTCACGCCGGCGTCGCGGAACGCGCGGATGGGGTGCTCCTCGAGCGCGGCCACGGCCCGCGTCGCGATGTTGGACGAGGGACACACCTCGAGCGGCACGCCGGTGTCGGCGAGGTGGCGCAACAGCTCGGGGTCCTCGGCGGCCGAGGTGCCGTGCCCGATCCGCTCGGCGCCGAGCAGGGTGAGCGCGTCCCAGACCGTCTGCGCCCCGGTGGTCTCGCCGGCGTGCGGCACGCTGCGCAGGCCGGACGCCCGCGCGGCGTCGAAGTGGGGCTGGAACTGCGGGCGGGGCACCCCGATCTCGGGTCCGCCGAGGCCGAAGCCCACCAGCGCGTCGGTGCGGTGCTCGAGCGCGTACTCCAGCGTCTTCTCCGCGGCGGGCAGGCCCGCCTCGCCGGGGATGTCGTAGATCCAGCGCAGCACCAGCCCGAAGTCGCGCTCCGCGGCGACGCGGGCGTCCTCGAGCGCCTCGGTGTAGGCCTCGATGGCCATCCCGACACCCTCCTCGTGCGGGCGCACCGACGTGTACGGCGTGCAGGTGAGCTCGGCGTAGCGCACCTGCTGGCCGGTGGCCAGCTCCCGGGCCACCTCGTAGGTCAGGAAGCGGACGTCCTCGGGGGTGCGGACCAGGTCGACGACGGCCAGGTAGACCTCGATGAAGTGCGCGAAGTCGCGGAACTCGAAGAAGCGCCGCAGCTCGTCGAGGTCGCTGGGCACCACCCCGGGGTGCCGCGTCGCCAGCCCGGAGACGATCTCGGGCGAGGCCGAGCCGATGTGGTGCACGTGCAGCTCGGCCTTCGGAAGCCCGGCCACGAAGGCGGCGAGGCCGGTGGTCGGCTCCGGCGCGGCTCCTGGCGTGCTCACTCGACACCCGCGACCAGGAGGTCGGCGATCTCCTCGACCGAGCCGCCGTTGACGACCTCACCGTCGAGCAGCACCGTCGGGGTGCCCTGCACGCCGGCGTCCTGGGCGGCCTGCGTCGCCTCGTCGACCCAGTCGCTGCGGGCCCCGGACTCGATGCCCTCGGCCACCGCGTCCTCCTGGGCGCCGGCCTCGACGGCCAGCTCGACGAGGTCCTCGTCGGACGGGAAGGGACCGCTCTCGGACGGCTGGTTCTCGAAGAGGAGGTCGTGGAAGGCCTTGGCGACCTCGGGACCGGACTCCTCGAGCACGACGGCGAAGGCGTTGGTGGCTCGGCCCGAGTAGTCGCTGATGCGCGAGAGCAGCTCGAAGGGCCGGTACTCCACGGTCACCTTGCCCTCCTCGGCGAGCCGGGCGAGGTCCGCGCGGGAGGCCTCCTCGAGCTCGCCGCAGAAGGGGCAGAGGAAGTCCTCGTAGATGACGATGTCGTGCGGGGCGTCGGCCTCGCCGATGGTGACGCCGTAGTCGCCCTGCCCTGCCGACGGGGCGGCCACGTCGGCGCTGGTGTCGCGGTCGCGCTGGACGAGGAAGCCGATCCCGATGACCAGCACCATCGCCAGCACCACCCCGCCGACCGACAACAGCTTGCGGCGCCGCTCGGCGCGCTCCTGCTCGGCGCGTGCCTGCTGGGCCCGCGCGGTGCGCTCGGCCGCCCTGGACTTGCTGCTGCTCATCGTTCTCCCTCGTGGCTCGGGTGGCCGTCGTGGATGGTGTCGTGGTCGGTGTCGGGGTCGGTGTCGGTGTCGGTGCCGGTGTCGTGGGGGCTCGCCGGTCGCGGGGCGAGGAAGAGGTTGTCGAGCGCCCAGCGGGTGCGCGGCAGCGCGACCAGGTAGACCGAGGCCGCCAGCAGGGCGGTGTCGCGCGCGATCTCCCAGGGGTACTTCGACGCCGCGTCGGGGTCGCTGCCACCGCCTCCGAAGCAGCCGCAGTCGATGGTCATGCCGCGCGCCCAGACCGAGGCGATGGCGACGATGAAGGCGACGAACAGCACGGCGGAGACGACCGAGGCGCCCCGCGTGAGCAGGCCCAGCACCAGCGCCAGCCCGATCACCACCTCGAGGACGGGCAGCAGCTGGCCCACCGTGGGCACGACCGCCTCGGGCAGCAGGTCGTAGGCCCGCACCGCGGCCACGGACGCACCCGGGTCGGGCAGCTTCACCGCACCGGCGGCGATCCAGACGCCCCCGGTCGCCAGGCGCGCCAGCAGCCCGATCCACTCCTTGACCGCGTCGCTCACACCACGACCCTAGGAGAACCGGCTGAGCAGCCGCTGAGAGAGGGCCCCGGTCCCGGACGCACCCGCGCGTAGGGTGTGGGCCCATGAGTGACCGACTGGTGTGGATCGACTGCGAGATGACCGGCCTGGACCTGGGCGCCGACGCCCTGATCGAGGTCGCCGCGCTGGTCACCGACTTCGACCTCAACGTGCTGGGCGAGGGGGTGGACATCATCATCAAGCCGCCGGCCGAGGCGATGGAGCAGATGATCCCCTTCGTCCGCGAGATGCACGAGAAGTCCGGCCTGCTCGTCGAGCTCGAGCAGGGCGTGAGCCTGGCCGAGGCCGAGGAGCGGGTCCTGGCCCACATCAAGGAGCACTGCCCCGACGGCAGCCGCCCGCCCCTGGCGGGCAACACCGTCGCCACCGACCGGGCGTTCCTGGCTCGTGACATGGCCACGCTCGAGTCGTTCCTGCACTACCGGATCGTCGACGTCTCCTCGATCAAGGAGCTGTCGCGGCGCTGGTACCCGCGGGCCTACTACGCCGCTCCGGAGAAGCGCGGGAACCACCGGGCCCTGGCCGACATCCAGGAGAGCATCGAGGAGCTGCGCTACTACCGCGAGGCCGTCTTCGTCGCGCCCCCCGGCCCCGACAGCGCCACCGCCAAGGAGGTCGCCGCGCGCCACGGCGGCTCGATCACGGGTCTCGCCGAGCCCTCCTGAGGCACCGCGGCCCGCCGGGCGAGCCCGATTCTGCACCGCTGGGCCGTGTGCCCTAGACTCTGCGTCGTTCCGGCCACGGCCGGATCATGGTGGGCGTAGCTCAGCTGGTAGAGCACCGCGTTGTGGTCGCGGGGGTCGCGGGTTCAAGCCCCGTCGTTCACCCCACTGCCGTCGGGCCCCTGGTCTCGCACTCGTGCGAGCCAGGGGCCCGACGCACGTCCCGACCCGGGAGCTCCCGCGGGACGGGTCGCCCTAGGCTGGGGTCGTGGTCGACCGGTCCCCTGCCGCCCTCGTGCGCGCCGAGCACGACGACCCCCGGGTCGTCGCGGCGGTGCGTCGCTACGTCGCCGAGCTCGACGAGCGCTTCCCGGGCGGCTTCGCGGTCGCCGCGTCCGATCTCGTCGACCCCGGCGGTCACTACCTGCTGGCGGTGCTCGACGACCGGGTGGTGGGGGTGGGCGGCGTGCGGGCGCTGCCGGGGACCGACGGCGTGCCCACCGCGGAGGTCAAGCGGATGTGGGTCGACGCCACCGCCCGCGGCGCCGGCCTGGGCCGGCTGCTGCTGGGCGGCCTCGAGCAGCTCGCCCTCGACCTGGGTCACCGCCGGGTGCTGTTCGACACGCACCTGGCGCTGGGCGAGGCCGTCGCGCTCTACGAGCGCTCGGGCTACGAGCGCGTGGAGCGCTACAACGACAACCCCTACGCCCAGGCCTTCTTCGCCAAGGACCTGGCCGGTCCGGCCTGACCGGCCCCGCCTGGGCCGGGCCGGTCAGGCAGGAGCGTCAGGCCGGGACGTGGCCGAAGCGACCGCTCTGGAAGTCCTGGTAGGCCTCCATCACCTCGGCGCGGGTGTTCATCACGAACGGACCGGCCCACGCGAGCGCCTCGCGGATCGGCCGGCCGCCCAGGACGACCACGTCGAGGGCCGGCGTACGGCTGTCCTGGCGGGCGTCGGCGCTGACGCTGAGGTAGTCGCCGGCACCGAGCACGGCGGTCTGGCCGGTGCGCAGCGGACGCCCCTCGACCCCGACCGACCCCTGGCCGCTGAGCACGTAGACGAGCGCGTTGTGCTCGACGTCCCACGGCAGGTCGAGACGGGCCCCCGGCTCGACGGTGGCGTGCACCAGGCTCATCGGCGTGTACGTCGCACCCGGGCCGGCGTGCCCGTCCACGGTGCCGGCGATGACGCGGACCAGCGTCCCCGCGTCGGGCGTCGTCAGCAGCCGGACCTCGCCGGAGCGGATGTCCTGGTAGCGCGGGTCGCTCATCTTGGCGCTGCGCGGCAGGTTCACCCACAGCTGGATGCCGTGGAAGAGCCCGCCGGACTGCACCAGCCACTCGGGCGGCGTCTCGATGTGCAGCAGCCCGGAGCCGGCGGTCATCCACTGGGTGTCGCCGTTGGTGATCGACCCGCCGCCCCCGTGGGAGTCGCGGTGGTCGAAGACGCCGTCGATCATGTAGGTCACGGTCTCGAAGCCGCGGTGGGGGTGCCAGGCGGTGCCGCGCGGCTCGCCCGGCGCGTACTCCACCTCGCCCATCTGGTCCATCATGATGAACGGGTCGAGGAGGGCGAGGTCGATGCCGGCGAAGGCCCGGCGCACCGGGAACCCCTCCCCCTCGTGGCCCTGGGGCGCGGTGCTGACCTGCAGCACCGGGCGCGGCTGGTCGCCGAGGCCGGGCGAGCCCAGCCGGGCCAGGGTGGTGAGGTCGTCGACGGTGATCGCGGGCACGGGGCCCACCTCGCTTCGTTGCTGGGACGGGGACTCCCGGTCAACGGTAGTTGAATGTTGGATATTCCGGTCAGGCCATCGCCGGCAGCTCCAGCACGAAGGTGGTGCCGGCGCCCGGCTCCGACTCGGCGCGCAGCGTGCCGCCGTGCTGGGTCACCACCGAGTGCGCGATCGAAAGGCCCAGGCCGCTGCCCGGGATCGCCTGCGCCTGGGCCAGCGAGGAGCGGAAGAAGCGGGTGAAGAGGCGTTCCTGCTCGGCGCGCGGGATCCCGATGCCGGTGTCGACGACGGTGATCGTGCTGCCCCGCTCGTGGCGGCGCAGCACCACCTCGACCCTCCCGCCGCGCGGCGTGAACTTCACGGCGTTGCCGACCAGGTTGATCACCACCCGCTCGAGCATGTCGCGGTCGCCGAGGAAGGGCACCGGCACGCCGGGCACCTCGACGGCGATCGGCACGCCGGCTCGCTCGCCGCCGGGCGAGACCACCCCGCACCCCGCCCGCACGACGTCGCCCAGGTCGAGCACCTTGCGCTCGAGACCCAGGCCCGACTCCTGGACCCGCGAGAGGGTGAGCAGGTCGTCGATGAGCGTGAGCAGCCGCTCGCTGTTGGCCGCCACCTTGGCCACCGCTGAGCGCTGCTGCTCGGAGAGGTCGCCGAAGGAGCCGTCGCCGAGGAGCTCCAGGTAGCCCTGGATGCTGGTGATCGGGGTGCGCAGCTCGTGGCTGACGCTGGAGACGAACGCGTCCTTGACGGCGTCGACCTCCTGCATGCGCGCCAGCGCCTCGCGCAGCGCGTCCTCGGCGGCCACCCGGTCGGTGACGTCCTCGCTGGTGCTGACGTAGCCCAGCACCCGGCCCGCCTCGTCGGTGATGCGCCCCAGCGTCATCGAGTGCATCCGCTCGGTGCCGTCCTTGCGCACGAAGCCCATGTCGGCCCCGGCCATGTCGGGCTCGAGCATCCGCGCCGACACGCTGGCGAAGTCGTCGGCGACGCCCAGCTCGCGCGCCTTGGCGCTGACCTGCCCGGTGCTGTGCAGGACCCGCGTCGGCAGCCCGGTGACCTCCTCGGCCGCCCAGCCCAGCAGCCGCTCGGCGCCCGGGTTGAAGAGGGTGATGCGACCCTCGCGGTCGGCGCCGACGATGGCCATCCCGGTGGCGCTCTGCACGATCCGGCCGAGGGTGTCGCGCTCGGCGGCTGCGGCTCGAGCCGCCTCGACGCTCTCGCCCACGCGCAGCAGCAGCGGCACCACGATCAACGCGCAGGTCGCGGCGTACGCCGCCAGCAGCACGGCGCGGGCGTCGCGCGGCAGGTCGAGCAGCACCAGCACGTCGGCGAAGGGGCCGCGGCCGGCGGTCGTCATCACCACCGCCAGGGCCAGCACCACGACCAGCTGGGCCAGCGCCTCGCGCGGGCTGACCCGCAGGGCGCTCCAGGCCAGCAGCGGGATCAGCAGGAAGGCCACCGGGGGGAAGAGCGTGGGGGCCAGCACCGCCGGCGCGAGGAGGAGCACCAGCCCCCACTGCAGCACCCGCTCGGGCCGGTGGGCGATGGGACCGTGGCCGGGCAGCCGGGCCCACAGGGGCGTGAACACGAGCTGGGAGGCCAGGTGCGAGGCGCCCAGCGCCAGGCCGACGAAGCCCGGCTCGCCGAAGCCGGTCGCGGCGGAGGTCAGCGCTCCGCCGGCCAGGCCGAAGAGGCCACCGAGCAGGCCGGCGCCGAGGTAGCGGCGCAGGTCGGCGTCGGAGACCAGTCGCCACGGTCCCTCCCCGCCTGCCAGCAGGAGGCGGGAGACCACCCAGGTCTCCAGCACGATCGTCGCCGTGTAGCCCACCACGACCTCGGCCGGGCGCTGCGCGAGCGAGAGGGTGAGCAGCGCGACGAGCAGCACCGCCCCCAGCAGGACGGGCGCGTGCCGGCGCGGGGCGAGGACCAGCACCCCCGTCGCCGCACCGACGGGCCAGATGCCGATCACGTGCGAGTCGTCGGGAGCCGCCCGCACGGCAGCCAGCCCGAGCAGCGCGACCAGGCCCAGCAGGAACGCCACACGGAGCTGCCAACGCCCGGCCCGGCCGGTGGTGCTCGTCGAGCTCGTCGGCACGACGCTCCTTCCCAGGACGGCGACGGCTCCCCCGTCGCGCTGGGTCATCGTGGCACCCGCGTCGTGGCGGCCCACCCACGACGCCGAGGATTTGTCCTGGTCGGCGCTCGACTACGTTGTCCCGATGAGCCCGGCCTCCCCCTCGCGCCCCCACTACGACGTCGCCGTGGTCGGCGGTGGCCACAACGGCCTGACCGCTGCCGCCTACCTCGCCCGCGCCGGCCTCTCGGTGCTCGTGCTCGAGCGTCTCGACCACACCGGCGGCGCCGCGGTGTCGGCACCCGCCTTCACCGGCCACGACGTGCGACTCTCGCGCTACTCCTACCTGGTCTCGGTGATGCCCGACGAGCTGGTGCGCGAGCTCGACCTCGACGTGCGGCTCGCCTCGCGCCGCACCGCGTCGTACACACCGACCCTGCGTGGCGGCACGCCCGGCGGCCTGATGGTGCAGCGGCCCGAGGGCGAGGAGACCGCGCGCTCGTTCCGCGAGCTCACCGGCGGCGACGACGAGTACGCCGCGTGGTGCGACTTCTACGCCGGGGTCGGACGGCTCGCCGAGGTGCTCGCCCCGACCCTGCTCGCTCCCCTGCCGCAGGAGCGCGAGCTGCGCGAGCAGGTCGACCCGGCGATCTGGCGTGACGTCGTGGAGCGTCCGCTGGCCGAGGCCATCGAGCGCCGCTTCGCCGACGACACCGTGCGCGGGGTGGTCGGCACCGACGCGCTGATCGGCACCTTCGCGTCGCTGCACGACCCCTCGCTGGTGCAGAACCGGTGCTTCCTCTACCACCTGATCGGCAACGGCACCGGCGAGTGGCGGGTGCCGGTCGGGGGCATGGGCGCGGTGACCGACGCGCTGGCGCGGGCGGCCGTGGGGGCCGGGGCCGAGGTGCTCACCTCGGCCGGGGTCTCCGCCATCCGTCCCGGCGACGGGTCGCCCACCGAGGTCGACGTGCACACCGGCGAGGGCCCGCGCACCGTCACGGCCACCACGGTGCTTGCCAACGTGGCGCCCTGGGTGCTGCGCATCCTGCTCGGCGAGCCCGAGGACGCCGCCTCCAAGCCGGTGGGCGCGCAGCTGAAGATCAACCTGCTCCTCGACCGGCTGCCGCGGCTGCGCTCGGGGGTCGACCCCGAGGTGGCGTTCGCCGGCACGCTGCACCTGGCCGAGGACTACACCCAGATCGAGCGCGCCTACGCCGACGCCGCCGCCGGGCGGGTGCCCACCCAGATGCCGGGCGAGGTGTACTGCCACTCGCTGAGCGACCCCTCGATCCTGGGCTCCGCCGCCCCGGGCACGCACACGATGACCTACTTCGGGCTGCACACGCCCGCCACGCTCTTCGAGCACGACGGCGCCACCGCGAAGGCGCTGGCGGTCGAACGGGCCCTGGCCGCTCTGGACGAGCACCTGGTCGAGCCGATCGCGTCGGTCGTGGCGCGTGACGCCGAGGGGAACCCGTGCATCGAGGCGAAGATCCCCCAGGACATCGAGGCCGACCTCGCCATGCCGGGCGGGCACATCTTCCACGGCGACCTCGACTGGCCGTGGGCGCCCTCCCGCGCCCGGCTCGACACCCCCGCCCAGCGGTGGGGCGTGGCGACCGGCGTCGACCAGGTCCTGCTCTGCGGATCGGGAAGCCGCCGCGGCGGCGCGGTCTCCGGGCTCGGCGGCCACCACGCCGCCCACGCCGTGCTCGAGGCCCGTTGAACCGCAGGAGCCCCTCGATTTCGACTCCGCGCCCGCCGCTGGTAACGTTCACGTCGCTTCACCACGCGGCATTAGCTCAATTGGCAGAGCAGCTGACTCTTAATCAGCGGGTTCGGGGTTCGAGTCCCTGATGCCGTACAGATCACCACGCACGAGGCCCTCCACGCAGAGACGCGGGAGGGCCTCGAGTGCTTTGCGGGGCTCTCTCCTCGTCGGGTCGAGCCGGTCTGGACCGGTCCCGTTCCGCGCGGCTCGGCTTCACCGTCCTCCCGGTGCCCGCGGCCCCGACGTCGTAGCCTCGACGCGGGTCGCCTCGTGAGGGACGAGACGGCACCGGGGCTGGGAGGACCCATGGCGCACCAGCGCGGCACCGCCACCGGCAACGGTCCCACCAGCCTGGCCGACCCGGCCGGCCTGGCCGACCGGGCCACGGCCGAGCGTGCGCTGACCGCGCTGCAGACCGTCACCGACGCCGACATCTCCGACCTGCTGGCCCTGGCCGCGGACCTCACCGGGGTCGAGGTCGCCGCACTGGCGGTCGCCGACGCCGACGCCTTCCACTACCCCGTCACCGTCGGCACCGATCCCTTCACGACGCCGTACGCCGAGGCCCTGTGCCGGCGCGCGCAGGGCGTGCCCGGTCTGTTCGAGGTGCCCGACACGACGCTCGACCCGCACCTGCGCGACTCGCCCCTGGTCACGGGCGAGGTGGCCGCGGTGCGCTTCTACGCCTCGGCACCGCTGACCACGGCGGCCGGGCAGGAGGTCGGCCGCTTCTGCCTCTTCAGCACCAGCCCGCGCCGGCTCGACGACGAGCAGCGCCGCGTGCTGGCGACGCTCGCGGTCGCCGCGAACCGGATCCTCGAGCTGCGGCTGCGCCGCCTGGCCCCGACCCAGCCCCCGACCGCTGACGTCGTGGCGGTCGCCGCCCAGATCAGCCACGACCTGCAGTCCCCGCTGGCCACCCTCACCATGAGCCTGGGGATGCTGGAGGGCGGCGGCCTCGACACCGTGACGCAGTCGTCGGTGCTGGCGATGGCCTCACGCTCGGTGGAACGGATGCGGGGCATGGTCGAGGCCACGCTGCGCCTGCACGACCTGGCCCACGAGCCACCGCGTCACGAGGTGGTCGACCTGCGCTCGCTGGTCGAGCAGCTGGTCTCCGACGAGGCCGACCAGTGGCAGCGCTGCGGCGGCAGCGTCGACGTCGGCGCGCTGCCCGCGGCCCTCGGCGACCCCGCCCAGGTGACGCTGGTGCTGCAGAACCTGCTCCAGAACGCCCGCAAGTTCGCCCACCCCGGACACCCGCCGCAGGTGACGGTGCGCGCCACCCGCGAGAGCGACCTGGTGCGCGTCACCGTGCGCGACGACGGCGTGGGCATCGCACCGGAGCGGCACGCCCGGGTCTTCGACCTCTTCGCCCGCGCCGGCGACGCGCAGGGCCACGGGATCGGCCTGGCCACGGTCGCCCGCATCGTGCACGCCCACGGCGGCCGGTGCGGCGTCGAGGACCTCCCGCCCGGCGCCGGCGCCGGCCTGTGGTTCGAGCTGCCCGGGGCCTGAGGACCGGGCCCGCCACCCCCGGTGCCCCTCGGCGCCCAGCCCGCGGTGCGGGTGGTGCGTGATGACCTGGCGGCTGGCACCGTGGGGGCCGTGAGCACCTCGAGCCCCGGTCACGACGCGGTCGTCGTCGGCGCCGGCCACAACGGCCTGGTCGCCGCCAACCTCCTGGCAGACGCCGGCTGGTCGGTGCTGGTCGTGGAGCAGCAGGACCAGGTCGGCGGCGCGGTGCGCAGCGACACCGAGGTGCACCCGGGGTTCGTGCACGACACCTTCAGCGCCTTCTACCCCTTCGCGGCCGCCTCGCCCGTGATCTCCGGACTGGACCTCGAGCAGCACGGCCTGCGCTGGCGGCACCCACCTGCTCCCGTGGGCCACCCGTTCCCCGACGGCGGATGGGCCCTCGTGCACCCCGACCGGCACGACACCGCGGCCGGCCTCGACGCCGAGCACCCCGGTGACGGCGAGGCGTGGCTCGACCTGTGCCGCACCTGGGACCGGGTGGGTGGGCCCCTGCTGTCGGCGATGCTGGACCCCTTCCCGCCGGTGCGCGGGGGTGCCCGGCTGCTCTCGCGACTGCCCCGCGCGGGCGGCCTGCACCTGGTCCGCGAGCTGCTCACCCCGGCCGCGACCTTCGGTGCCTCCCGGTTCGGTGGTCGCGGCGCCCGCACCCTGATCGCGGGCAGCGCGGGCCACGCCGACATCCCGCTCGACTCCACCGGGTCGGGTGCCTTCGGCCTGATCATGACGATGCTCGCCCAGAGCGTCGGCTTCCCCGTGCCCGAGGGCGGTGCCGGCCGGCTCACCGAGGCGATGGCCCGTCGTCTGGAGTCGCGCGGTGGCCGCGTGGTGCTGGGCACCGAGGTCGAGTCCGTCGAGGTGCGGGGCGGCCGGGCCGTGGCGGTGCGCACCCGTGAGGGCGAGCGGTACGCCGCCCGCCGCGCCGTGGTCGCCGACGTCTCGGCACCGCTGCTCTACGGCCGCCTCCTCGACCCCGACGACCTGCCCTCCCGGGTCGCGCGGGGCATGGACTCCTTCGAGCTCGACCCCGCCACGGTCAAGGTCGACTGGGCACTGTCGGGGCCGATCCCCTGGGCCAGCGGGCCCGCGGTCGCACCGGGCTCCTTCCACGTGGGCGACTCGCTCTCGCAGCTGCAGGGCTCGCTGGCCGAGGTGGCCGCCGGCGGGGTGCCGCAGCGCCCCTTCCTGCTCGCCGGGCAGATGACCACCAGCGACCCCACCCGCAGCCCGGCCGGCACCGAGTCGCTGTGGGCCTACACCCACGTGCCCCAGTCGGTGGGCGCCCGGTGGAGCCGCGACGACGTGGAGCGCTTCGGCGACCGTGTCGAGGAGCGCATCGAGGAGCTCGCCCCGGGCTTCGGCTCCCGCGTGCTCGCCCGCCGGGTGCTCGGCCCGCGCGACCTGCAGGAGCGCAACGCCAGCCTGGTCGGCGGGGCGGTCAACGGCGGCACCTCCCAGCTGCACCAGATGCTGGTCCTGCGCCCGGTCCCCGGCCTGGGGCGCCCCGAGACCGGGATCGGCGGCCTCTACCTGGGCTCGAGCTCGGCGCACCCGAGCGGCGGGGTCCACGGGGCCCCGGGCGCCAACGCGGCCCGCGCCGCGCTGCTGCACCACCGGCTCCACTCCCCCGTGCGCGCCGGGGCCGGGCTCCTGGCCCGCCTCGACCGGTCGAGCGCCCCCGACGGGTGAGCGCCGGGCCGGGTGCGCGGCCTACCGTCGAGGCCATGCCCACCATGAAGCTGAGCCGCACCCTCTCCGCCGCCACCGCGTCGTACGGCGCCTATGCGCTGGCCCGTCCCTCCCACCTCCCCGACGCCCTGGGCTCCCAGGCCGGCGACCGCGAGGGGCTCGAGCTGCTCTCGCAGTCCTACGGCGTGCGCGACCTCGCCGTCAGCGCCGCCGGGCTGTTCGGGTCGCCGCGCGTGGTCAAGGCCGCGATGGCGATCCGGATCGCTGCCGACCTCGGCGACTGCGCGCTGCTGGCCGCCCGCACCGAGGGCGACGTGCGCCGCAAGGTGATGGGCGTGACGCTGGGCTGGGCGGGGCTCAACGCCGTCGCCCTGCTGGTCGACCGGAAGGGCTGAGCGCCTCCGGCGCCGGGCTACACTCCCCGAGTGCTTGGTTGTCAGGCACAACCATCACCGAGGAGGAACCGGGTGCCGTCGCTCACGACGTCGTCGTTCTCGACCCTGCGCCGGCGCGGTGACGAGCGCGTCACCTTCGCCGTCCTGGCGGTGGCGGTGGCGTCGTTCGTGATGCTGCAGTCGCTGGTGGTGCCGGTGCTGGCCCAGATCCAGGTCGAGTACCGCACCGACCAGGCCACCGTCACCTGGGTGCTGACCGCCTACCTGCTCTCGGCCTCCATCGCCACGCCGCTGGTCGGTCGCCTGGGCGACGCGGTCGGCAAGCGCCGCGTCCTGGTCGTCGCCCTGGCCCTGCTCACCGTCGGCTCCGCACTCGCGGCGCTCGCCCCCACCATCGGCTGGTTGATCGCCGCCCGCGTCGTCCAGGGCGTCGGCGGCGGCGTGATGCCGCTGGCCTTCGGCGTCATCCGCGACGAGTTCTCCCCCGCCCGCGTCAACGGCGCGCTGAGCGTGATGGCCTCGCTGACCGCCGTCGGCTTCGGCGTCGGCATCGTGGCGGCGGGCCCGGTGGTCGACACGCTCGGCTTCACCTGGCTCTTCTGGCTGCCGATGATCGCCACCGCGCTGGCCGGCGCGGGCGCCCTGCTGCTGGTGCCGGAGTCACCGGTGCGCACCCCCGGTCGGCTGCCCGTGCTGCCCGCGGTGCTGCTGGCCGGGTGGCTCGTCTGCCTCCTGCTGGGCGTCAGCCAGGGCAACGTGTGGGGCTGGGGATCCGGACGGGTGCTGGGCCTCCTCGTCGCCGCGGCGGTCCTGCTGGTCGCCTGGGTGCGCGTCGAGACCCGTGTGCCCGTGCCGCTGATCGACATGACGATGATGCGCCAGCGCGGCGTGTGGACCGCCAACGCGGTCGCCGCCTTCGTCGGCTTCGGCATGTTCGCCTCCTTCGGCTTCCTGCCCCAGTTCCTGCAGAGCCCCGTCGAGACCGGCTACGGCTTCGGCGCCTCGATCAGCGAGTCGGCGGCGCTGCTGCTGCCCTCGGCGGTCGCCAGCTTCCTGGTCGGCTTCGTCACCGCGCGCCTGGTGCGTCGCCTGGGTGCGCGCACCGTGATCGTGGCCGGCACCCTCGGCAACGCCGTCGCCTTCGCCTCGGTGGCCCTCTTCCACGACCACACCTGGCAGCTCTACCTGGCCACCACCCTGCAGGGCCTCAGCTCGGGGTTCGTCTTCTCGTCCCTGGCCGGCGTGGTCATCGGCGCCGTGCCCGCGCACCAGACCGGGGTGGCCAGCGGCATGAACGCCAACATCCGCACCATCGGCGGCGCTGTCGGGTCGGCGGTGATGGCCGGCATCCTGACCGCCGACGTGCTGGCCTCGGGCTACCCGAGCGAGCAGGCCTACGTGGTCGGCTTCCTCGTGCTCGCCGGCGCGATGGCGCTCGCCGCCCTGGCCGGCGCCCGCATACCCGACTCCCGCGGGCAGCGCACGGCGGGCGCCCTGGCCGACGCCGACAACGCCGAGCTGGGCAACGTCCCCGCGGCTCCCGCACGCTGAGCCGGCACGCCACCGGGGGTGGCGGGGCCGGGCCCCGGCGACGAGTCTGTCGGCATGGAGATCGAGAAGGCGATGACCGCCGTGCGCCGGACGCACCAGTCGGTGCTCACCACGCTGCGCAGGGACGGCCGGCCGCAGCTGTCCAACGTCGTGCACGCGGTCGACGACCGTGGCGTCGTCAGGATCTCCACCAGCGCTGACCGCGCCAAGCACGCCAACCTCCGGCGTACGCCGTGGGCGGCGCTGCACGTCAACGGCGACAGCTTCTGGTCCTACGCGGTCGTGGAGGCCGACGTGACCGTCTCGGAGGTGGCGTCGGCTCCAGACGACGCGACCACCGACGAGCTCGTCGAGCTGTTCCGTGCGATCTCGGGCGAGCACGACGACTGGGAGGAGTACCGCGCCGCCATGGTCGCCGAACGACGCGTGGTGCTGCGGCTGCACCCCACGCGGGCCTACGGCGCGCTGGGCTGAGACCGGCCCCTTCTGCAAGGAATCCTCAAGGTTGGGCCCGACCACCGCAAGGTCTGCACAAGCCGGGCCCGACGGCCCGGTCCGCACGACACAGTGGCCTCATCACCTGCTGATCGAGGAGCTCACCGTGCACCCCACCACCCCTCCCACCCGCTCACCGCGCCGCGCCGCCCTGGCCGGCGGCCTGAGCGCCCTGCTGGCGCTCGGCACCGTCGCGACGCTGTCGGGCGCACCCGCATCGGCCGGGAAGCCGGACGACGGCGAGCAGGTCTGCCTCGGTTTCGACTCGGGCAAGCAGGACGTCTCCGGCCAGGTGATGACGCTGACGCTGGTCGCGCCGACCGACAAGCTCATCACCGGCTACTGCGTGAAGGCCGGCAGCGCGAAGCAGGGGGACGGTCCCCAGTACGTCGACCTGGTCGAGCCCGTGGCATCGATCGCCATCTCCTACACCTCGAAGGTCAGCCACAAGGCCAAGGCGATCTCGCACTACTCCGTGAAGTACGTCACCGTGGCGACGCCGACGCCGACGCCGACGCCGACCCCGACGCCCACCCCGACACCGACCCCGACGCCCAGCCCGGAGCCGGAGCCGGAGCCGACCGTGCCGCCGAACCCGCCGACCAACCCCGGCGGCCCGTTCGACTGGAACTGGAAGTACGCCTCCCCCACCTGCGCGGGTCTCGTGGTGGCCTACCCCAGCGACCTGCCCCAGGGCCAGGCCAACGACATCAACATCCGGCTGCGCACGGCCACCGGTCAGATCACGCTGAACTACCACAACAACGAGGGCACCTGGTCGGGCACGCGGGCCTTCCCCTACTCCCAGCACCGGAACTGGCCGGCCGGCACCACCGACTACACGGTGGAGTGGGTCCAGGTCGCCGGCACCAACTACCACTGGGAGGAGGGGCTGCGCTGCCTCCTCGAGACCGATGGTGACGACACCACCCTCGACGTGCCCCGTGCGGTGACCGAGATCGACGACTTCGACACCGACAAGGTCAAGCTGCGCCGCGGCCAGCGGGTGGGCACCGACCTGGTCACCATCGACCAGCCCGGCCTGGAGTCCGTCGAGCTGCAGCGCCTGCAGCGCGGCGACTGGCGGACCAAGTCGACCCTGCCCGCCGACAGCGGCCGCGTGCTGGTCTCGTTCCCCAAGGAGCGCAAGAAGGGCACCTCGCGCTACCGCCTGGTCGTGCCGGGCTCCGAGTCGGTGACCGGCGCCGTCACCGACGTGCTCAAGGTGAAGGTCCGCCGCTGAGGCGAGGCCTCCACACGGACCGGGTCCGTCAGCGGGTGATCACCTGCCGACGGATCCGGTCCTTGCGGATCCGGGCGTCGGTCCACGCGAAGCGCACCCACTTCTCGCGCGAGAACAACCGCGTCTGGTCGCGCGAGAACGGCGAGCGCGGGTCCTCCGACTGCCCGTAGGTCAGGATCGTGCGGGCGTCGACGCCCCGGCGGCCGCGGTAGCTGATCGCCTGGATGTGCGAGGAGCCGTAGGTGATCGGCCGGTAGCGGTCGGCGTTGTCGACCACGTCGCGCGAGGCCAGGGCGTTGGCGTTGCCCAGGGCGTCGCCGGTGCCGCCACCGAGGCCGTAGGGCCGCGCGCCGCGGTCGCCGGCGACCTGGAGGCTGCCCCAGCGGGCGTCGAAGGCGATGCCGGCGTCGCGCACGGCATCGATCGCCGCCTGCATCGCCTCGACCACCTGCGGGTTGTCGGTGTCGAGGTCGCGCGGGGTGCTCAGCGGCTCCTCGGGGTCGAAGGGCGTGCGCCACACGGTCTCGACCAGGTCGAGGGGCACCGTCGGCAGCCGCGTCACGAACTCCTCGAAGAGGTGCACGCCGCGCGAGCCCTTGTCGGAGCGTCCGTCCCAGGCCGACAGGGCGGCGCAGGCCTCGGTCTCCCCCGTCTGCGCGCAGACGTCGTCGAGGGCACCGTCGGCGCGCATCACCTCGGCGGCCATCACCCGGTTCTCGTGCTGGTGGCCACGGAAGCTGCGCGGGGTCTCCTTGCGCCCGGCCGCCAGGCGGTCGGCGACGTAGGCGGAGACGACACGGGTGCGCATGGTCCGCTCGCAGCGCTCGCAGCCGATGATCGCGGCGTACCCCTCGAGGCGCACCTCGTCGTTGGGCAGCCAGTAGGAGTCGTTGGCGTTCATCACCCAGTCGCGGCGCACCACCGACGGCAGGTTCTCGGGCCCGAAGATGCCGGGGCGCTGCGCGTCGGCGTCGCTGCCCCACGCACAGGACGAGGAGGCGCGCGTGCCGTCGAGGCCGGGCAGGCCGGCCACCTGCTCGAGCACCCGGCCCACCGGGGTCATGCACTGCTGGGCGAGCGCGTCGGGCACGTTGGGCACCACCGAGTGGTCGGCGTAGAGCACCCGGCCGTCGCGGTCGGCGGCGGTGGTGTTGACCCACGGGATCCCGGCCCCTGCGTCCTGGCGGCGCAGCAGGTCGCGCACGCCGGCGGCCCTGCCCATGTCGAAGAAGGTGTCGATGGTGCGCAGGTGCTCGGCGTTGGCGTCGCGTATCGCCCAGACCGAGGCGGCGCCCCAGGGCATCAGGGTGTCGGGCGAGTCGACGACGTACCCCTCGGCGGTGCGGTAGAGGTCCTCGGTCACGGTGCTGACCCGGCCGTCCTCGCCGAGCACCTCGACCTCCACCTCGCGGCGCTCGATCGGCTGCGGGCCGGTGTCGGTGAGGTACGTCGACGGGCCGAGCGTGAGGTACTCGTAGGGCGTGAAGCGGTAGGCCGTCGAGACGGTGTGGCTCCACGCCACGTCCTTGTTGAAGCCGATGTTGACCGCCGGCGAGCCGACCAGGGAGGCGCCGGCGACGTCGTAGCGTCCCGGGATCGTGAGGTGCTGCTGGGTGAAGTGGTAGCGACCGCGCCACGGGAAGTGCGGGTTGCCCAGCAGCATCCCGCGACCCGTGGAGGTGGCGGCCGAGCCGGCGGCCGTGGCGTTGGAGCCGAACGGCGCCTCCGGGTCGCGGCCCAGCGCGGTGAGCAGCGCGTCGCGGTCGACGTCGGCGGCGCGCACCGGCAGCGAGGGCAGGCCGGGGTCGCCCGGGCCCGGCGGCGCGGCGTCGGCGATCTGCGGCACGAAGACGCCCGTGGAGGCGAGCAGGTTGGCCAGGTAGACGCCGTACCAGAGGTCGAGGGTGGTGACGTCGGGGCGCACGTACGCCGCACCACGGCAGGCCGCGTCGCGCACGTCGTTCTCGCGCACCCACTCGTTGACGCCCGCCACGTAGCCCTTCACCAGCGCCCGCGCCTCGCGGCCGGGGCCGCGCTCGTCGTCGGCCAGCAGGGTCTCGACGACCTTGCGGTCGCGCAGGTCGGTGACCAGCGTGTCGACCTGCAGGTTGGTGGCGTCGAGGGTCACCTGGTCGTCGTAGCGCGCCTCGGGGCCGAACCAGCGCGAGCGCTCGCCGCGGCCGGTGACCAGGGTGTCGAAGAGGGTGCAGGCGGTCATCTCGGTGGCGGCGTACCCGCTGCCGAAGCCGAGCGAGGTGACGTTGCGGGCCTCGATGTGCGGGATGCCGTGCTTGGTCCAGGTGATCTCGGCCCGCAGGCCGGCCCCGCCCCGCGCCTGCTGGGCTGCCTGGCCCCGCGCCTGCTGGGGCTCCTGCTGGGGCGCCTGCTGGGCGGCGCCGCTGAGGGAGACGGTGGCCAGCGGTGCGAGCACCGCGGCGGTGAGGGTGGCGACGAGCCGGGTGCGCCGGCGGGTGGGGGGCATGCCTGCCCTAACGCAGGGCAGTGACGTGCGTTACGCCGGCCCGCCTAGCGGGGGTCGATGTCCTGGTGCAGCCGCAGCTCGGCGTGCAGCGCGTAGGGCACCGGCAGCCGGCGCTGCTCGAGCTCGTGCACCAGCGCCTCCAGCGAGCGGCGCAGCTCGAGGTGCGCACGGCCAAGGTCGTCGCGCCGGCCGGGGTCCTGGCGTCGCAGGGCGACCTCGTCGCGTGCCGATCGCACCCGCTCCCGCAGCATGCTCAGCGCCAGGTCGTTGCCGGTCTCGTGCACGTGTCCCCCTGTCGGGCCGGCTCGGCCCTGTGGTCGTGCTGCCAGACTACGCGGCTCGCGTGGGCCCGGGGCCGGCTCACAGGTAGAGGCCGGTGGCCTGGTCGCCCACCCGCTCGGCGGCCACGGCGTGCACGTCGCGCTCGCGCATCACCACGTAGGTCTCGCCGTGCACCTCGACCTCGGCCTTGTCCTCGGGCCCGAAGAGCACCCGGTCACCGACCTCGACGGCACGGGCCTGCGGACCCACCCCGACGACGCGGGCCCACGCCAGGCGCTGGGCGCCCATCGCGGCGGTGGCGGGGATGACGATGCCGCCCGAGGATCGGCGCTCGCCGGCCTCGGCGTCGAGCTCGACCAGCACTCGGTCGTGCAGCATCTTGATGGGGGTCTTCTCGCTCATGCGCTGCCGGTCGCTCGGGGTGCTGGGGTGCCGGGTGTGCTGTGGCTGCTCAGGACGTGATCTTGCGGACCACGACGAACGCGGCGACGACGCCGACCACGGCCCCGACGGTCTTGAGGATGTTGTCGGTGCGCGGCTCGCCGGTCTGCGGGTCGACGTAGTGGGCCTTGAGGCTCCAGATCTCGCGGCCGACGATCGTCTTGGGGCTCGCGCGGTGCAGCAGCTGGTCGATGGTGCCCGCCAGTCGCTCGCGGGTCTCCTCGATCTCACGCTCGAGGGCGCTGGGGTCCGTGGTCACGTCGTCACGCTATCAACCCCGGGCCCGCCGCCGTGACCACCCCGGGAGGCGGCGGGCGGCGCACCGACCGTGCGGGGGTCGAAGCCGAAGGGCAGCTCGAGGCGGTGGGCCCGCATCAGCGCGTCGTCGGTGAGCACGTCGTAGGTGGCCCCGTCGGCGACCACCTGGCCGTCGTGCAGCACCACCGAGCGCGGGCACAGCTCGAGCGCGTAGGGCAGGTCGTGGGTGACCATCAGCACCGTCACGTCGAGCGAGCGCAGCACGTCGGCCAGCTCGCGGCGCGAGGCCGGGTCGAGGTTCGAGGACGGCTCGTCGAGCACCAGCACCTCGGGCTCCATCGCCAGCACGGTGGCCACCGCCACGCGCCGACGCTGGCCGAAGGAGAGGTGGTGCGGCGGCCGGTCGGCGTACGCCGCCATCCCGACCTGCTCGAGCGCGGTCATCACCCGGGCCTCGAGCGCCGCACCGCGCAGGCCGAGGTTGTGCGGGCCGAACGCGACGTCGGCGCGGACGCTGCCCATGAACAGCTGGTCGTCGGGGTCCTGGAAGACGATCCCGACCCGGCGGCGCACCTCCTGCAGGTGCTCCCTGCCGACCGGCAGGCCGCTGACGCTGACCGAGCCGGCCCCGGCGGTGTGGATGCCGTTGAGGTGCAGCACCAGCGTGGTCTTGCCCGCTCCGTTGGGCCCCAGCAGCGCCACCCGCTCGCCGCGGTGCACCTGCAGGTCGACGCCGTAGAGCGCCTGGTGGCCGTCGGGGTAGACGTAGGCGAGCCCGCGCACGTCGAGGACGGGCGGCTCCGGGTGGCCGGGGCTCACCGGTGCGCCCCCTGCTCCGGCATGGTGCCGGTGTAGCCGCGCGAGAGCATCGCGAGGTGCACCCGCTCGCCGCGCTCGTAGGAGCGGATGAACAGGGCACCGGTGGAGCGGGCGATGACCGGCCACTGGCGCGGGTCGCGGGCGCTGAACCCGCGCGACTCGCGCGCGACCCGCATCCGCTGCATCTCGCCGGTGACCACGTCGAGGTAGCGCACCATGAACGCCATGATCTGCACCAGCAGGCTCGGCACCCGCAGCCGCTGCAGGCCGGCGAGCAGCGCCTGGGGCTCGGTGGTGGCGGCCAGGGTCAGCGAGGCCAGCACGCCCAGGGTGGCGGTGGCGAGGATCCCGAAGGCGGCCAGCAGCCCGGGACGGCTCAGCGAGAGGCCCAGGACCTCGACCTGCTCGCCGTAGGCCACGAAGGGCAGCACCAGTGCGAAGACCACGAACGGCACCTCGACGACCATCCGCTTGAGCAGGTAGGTGGGCGGCACCTGCGAGAGCGCCACGACCGCGAGGAGCACCAGCAGGTAGGCGCCGAAGGCGGCGAACCAGTGGTCGGGGGTGGCCACGACGACCAGCATGAAGCCCAGCAGGCCCAGCAGCTTCAGGTGCGCCGGGGCGCGGTGCAGCGGCGAGTGCCCGTGGTAGTGCAGGCGGTGCCCGTGCCCGGCGCCCACCCCTCAGCCCCGCGGCTCGTCGGCGCCGGGGCGGCGGCGTACGACGGCGGTGAGGGCGGTGCCCAGCACCAGGACGACCAGCACCCCCGCGACCCCGGCGACGGCGCCGCCCAGGTCGCCGTCGAGGAACCCGGCGTCGTAGCCGGCGAACGGGCCGTCGCCCGCGCCGTGCTCGGTCTCGGTGTCGGCGAAGCCCTGCTCCTGCGAGACCTTGGTGAGCCCGTCGGGGGTGGAGGCGGCGTAGAGGCTCACGACCCCGGCCAGCAGCAGCGAGACCAGCAGGACGCCCACGACGACGGCGCGGGTGCTCACGGCACGGCGCCCGGCGCTCATGCGGGGGCTCCGGTGGTCTCGGTGCGGATCTCGAGGGTGCGCTCGGCCAGCACGGGGCGGGCGCCGCGCACCAGGTCGGGGCGCACCGCGATGATGCCGGCGACGGCCAGGAAGGTGATCAGGCCCTCGCCGACGCCGATGAGCGAGTGCACCCCCACCATCGCCGTGGTCAGGGTGTCGAGCGGCACCGGAGCGGCGCCGCCGACGGCGTACAGGGCCACGAAGAGCAGCGAGGCGACCGGAACCGAGACGAACGCACCGATGCCGGCCAGCACCGGCACCAGGGCCAGCCGCTTGGGCAGCACCGCCTGCAGGCCGCGGAAGACGCCGTAGCCGACGACGACGGTCGCCAGCCCCATCACGGTGATGTTGGTGCCGATCGCGGTGATGCCGCCGTCGGCGAACATCAGGGTCTGCACGACGAAGACGACGCTGGTGGCCAGCACGGCGGTCCACGGGCCGACGAGCACGGCCGCGACCGCACCGCCCATCAGGTGCCCGCTCGTGCCGGCCCCCACCGGGAAGTTGAGCATCTGCGCGGCGAAGACGAAGGCGGCCACCAGGCCGGCCATCGGCGCGGTGCGGTCGTCGAGCTCGCGGCGCGCCCCACGCAGCGAGACCCCGATGGCGGCGACGGCCACGACCCCGGTGGCGATGGAGGTGGGGGCGTCGAAGAACCCGTCGGGCACGTGCATGGCCGCTCCTGCTCAGGTCTCGGGGTGGGGCTAGGTTGGACGCCGGTCGGGCGTCCCCGCCCACCCTACGTTGTTGCAAACTGTTCGCAACAAGCCCCCGGACCGGATTGCCACCCAGGAGGATCCCCTTGAGCACGACGCCCGCCCCGCGCCTGTCCCCCGGCGACCCGGCCCCCGACTTCACCCTGCTCGACGACGCCGGCGCCGAGGTCTCGTTGTCGTCGCTGCGCGGGCGCAAGGTCGTCGTGTACTTCTACCCCGCCGCGATGACGCCCGGGTGCACCAAGCAGGCCTGCGACTTCACCGCCACCCAGGACGCCTTCCGCGAGGAGGGCTACGAGGTGCTGGGCATCTCGCCCGACAAGCCCGAGAAGCTGGCCCGCTTCCGCGACAAGGAGGCGCTGGGCATCCGGCTGCTCTCCGACCCCGACAAGGCCGTGATGAGCGCCTGGGGCGCCTTCGGCGAGAAGAAGATGTACGGCAAGGTCGTGCAGGGCGTGATCCGCTCCACCTTCGTCGTCGACGAGCAGGGCGTGGTCGAGGTGGCGCAGTACAACGTCAAGGCCACCGGCCACGTCGCCAAGCTGCGCCGCGACCTGTCGCTCTAGTCGTCGGTGACCAGCCGGGCGTGCAGGTGCTCGTCGTGGCGGCGGCCGTCGGCGTAGCGGAACGACTGGCGCAGCGTGCCCTCCAGCGCGAAGCCGGCGCGCCGCGCCACCGCGCACGACGCGGTGTTCTCCACGGCGTGGAAGAGGTAGGCGCGGTGCAGGCCCAGCCGCTCGAAGCCGTACGCCGCCGCTGCCGCGGCCGCCGCGGCGCCCACCCCGCGCCGCCGGGCCCAGGGCGCCACCCAGTAGCCGACCTCGGCGTCGCCCTGGTCGCGGTCGATCTTGTGCAGCGACACCGAGCCCAGCAGCCGTCCCGCCGGGCCCGGGCCGGCGCCCGCGTCGGTGACCGCCCACGAGGCGTGGGTGCCGGCGCTCCAGTCGTTGCGCTCGCGCATGAAGGCCAGCGCGCCCTCGGGCGGGCCGGGGTTCCAGGTCACGATCTCGGGGTCGGCGAAGACCTCCGCCAGGTCGGGCTCGTCGCTCCACTCGAAGGCGCGCAGCACGACGCCGGCACCGGTCCACGGCTCGGGCCCCGCCGACGCTGCCGGCCCCGGATCGGGGGTCACAGGCCGCAGCTCTCGCGCACGAACGCGACCGCCGAGGCGCTCACCCGGTCGTCCATGCGCACCAGCAGCTGACCCGGCTCGCCGTCGAGGCGCAGCCCGACCCGGAAGGCCGTCGACCCTCCGCCCTCCATGAAGACGTGGTCGTCGCAGCGGGCGGCCCGGGCCTCGAGCCGCACCCGCACCACCGGTCCGTCGCTGACCACCCGCACCCCGGGCGACCAGTGCGCGGCCCCGGCGGCGCCCAGGAGCGGCGTACCGCTGACGGAGTCGAGGTCCACCACGTGGCCGGGCGTGCCGCTGGGGCGGGCCTCGAGCACCATCGTGGCGGTGCTGCCCCGGCGGCCGTCGTGGCGCACCGCCAGCCAGCGCAGCTCGACGGCCCGGTCGACGGCGCGCTCGAGGCAGCGGGCGGCCAGGTGGCGCCCCAGCACGTCGGTCTCGTCGTCGACCGGCGCGCTCCACCGGCCCCCGTCGGCCCGCACCCGCACCTCCTGGCGTCCGAGCCGCGAGGCGGCCGGTCCGCAGCCGGGTCGCTGCGGCAGGGCCAGCACGAAGCCGAACCGCGCCCCGTCGGGGACCTCCCGCAGCCGCTCGCCCACCAGCGGCCCGGGGAGCCGGTCGTCGACGTAGCGCACCGACGTGGGCAGCAGCGCCGCCCCGGTGCGGTTCTCGACCCAGACCTGCATCTGCCCGCGCGCCACGTCGAGGGACGACTGGCGCAGCTCGGCCGCCAGCCCCGGCTCCCCTGGCTCCCGCGGTCCGGCGCTCGGCGAGGGGACGGGTGCAGGGGTGGGTGCAGCAGCGTCCTGCCCGGGTCCGGTGCAGCCGCCCCCGAGCAGCACCGGCGCGAGCAGCAGGCCCGCCAGACGCGTGCGCCCCATCGCCCTAGACTCCCACCTGCAGCCGGAGTGGTGGAACAGGCAGACACGCAGGTTTTAGGTACCTGTGCCCCAGGGCGTGCGGGTTCAAGTCCCGCCTCCGGCACGAGCAGTCACTTTCGCACCATCGACCGGTCGGTGAGGTCAGGCCGGGCCCTCCTCCTTGAGGCGGGGCTCGGTGGTCAGCTCGGGCTTGAGGCCGGTCTTGTCGGCGTAGAACTCGCGGATGCGGTCCATGTCGGCCGACACGTCGCCGCTGAGCGGGAAGGTCGGGCCCCAGCCGACGCGGCGGGTGGGCTTGTCGACGAAGGCCAGCGTGATCGGCAGCCCGGTCTGCTGGGAGATCCGGTAGAAGCCGGACTTCCAGTACTCCCCCTTGCTGCGGGTGCCCTCGGCGGCGATGCCGAGCAGGAACGTCTCGTCGGTCGCGGCGTCGGCGATCAGCTCGCGGATGGTGCCGCCGGGGTTGGCGCGGTCCAGCGGCACCGCGCCGGTCGAGCGCAGCACCCAGCCGATCGGGCCCTTGAAGAACTCCTTCTTGACCAGCAGCCGGATGGTGACCCTGCTGTCCCAGGCGAGGAGCAGGGTCAGCACCCAGTCCCAGTTGGAGGTGTGCGGCGCGCCGACGAGGACGCCCTTGCTGGGCACCTCCCCCACGGTGCGCCAGCGCACCAGGCGCAGCAGCAGTCGGGCGAGCGGGCGACGCAGCAGGAAGGGACGGGTCACGGGGGCAGCCTCTCAGACGGGTGCGTCGAGGCGGGCCGCGACGAGCGGGGCGATCTCGCGCAGCGCGCGACCGCGGTGGGAGACCCGGTCCTTCTCGGCCGGGTCGAGCTCGGCGCTGGTGCGCTCGGGCTCGCTGTGCTCGTCGGCCACGAAGAGCACGTCGTAGCCGAAGCCGCCCGCGCCGCGCAGCTCGTCGATCACGGTGCCGTCCATCCGGCCCTCGACGACGAGCTGGCCGCGCTCGCCCGGCCCGTCGACGTAGGCCACGGCGCAGGCGAAGTGGGCGCCGCGGCGCACCTCGGGGACGTCGGCGAGCTGGGCGAGCAGCAGCGCGTTGTTGGCCGCGTCGTCCTTGGCCGGCCCCGCCCAGCGCGCCGACAGCACGCCCGGCATGCCGTTGAGGGCGTCGACGCACAGACCCGAGTCGTCGGCCAGCGTCGGCAGGCCCGTGGCCTGGTGACCGGCGCGGGCCTTGAGCAGCGCGTTGCCGGCGAAGGTGGGCTGGTCCTCGACCGGCTCGTCGTACGCCGCCACGTCATCGAGGCCGACCACCTCGAGGTCGGGCGCGTGCTCGCGCAGGATGCGCTGCATCTCGGCGATCTTCTTGGCGTTGCGCGAGGCCAGGTGGATGCGTGGCCGCCCGGTGCTCATCGTGCCAGCGCCTCCTGCTGCATCCGGGTCAGGTCGACGCAGCCCTTGCCGGCCAGGTCGAGCAGCGCGTCGAGCTCGGCCCGGTCGAAGGCGGCGCCCTCGGCGGTGCCCTGCACCTCGACGAAGGAGCCGGCACCGGTCATCACGACGTTCATGTCGGTCTCGGCGCGCACGTCCTCGACGTAGGGCAGGTCCAGGCGCGGGGTGCCGTCGATGATGCCGACCGAGACCGCTGCCACCGAGCCGGTCAGCGGCTCGCCCTTGAGCGCGCCGGTGGAGCGCAGGTGGGAGACCGCGTCGGCCAGCGCGACGTACGCGCCGGTGATCGCGGCGGTGCGGGTGCCGCCGTCGGCCTGCAGCACGTCGCAGTCGAGCTGGATGGTGTTCTCGCCGAGCGCCTCGTAGTCGACCACCGCGCGCAGCGAGCGCCCGATGAGCCGGCTGATCTCGTGGGTGCGGCCGCCGATGCGGCCCTTGACCGACTCGCGGTCGGAGCGGGTGTTGGTCGCGGCGGGAAGCATCGCGTACTCGGCGGTCACCCAGCCCAGGCCCGAGCCCTTGCGCCAGCGCGGCACGCCCTCGGAGGCGGAGGCGGCGCAGAGCACCTTGGTGCGGCCGAACTCCACCAGCACCGAGCCGGCGGCGTGGTCGAGCCAGTGGCGGGTGATCGTGATCGGGCGGAGCTCGTCGTCGGCGCGGCCGTCCTCGCGTGCAGTCATGGCCGCGAGGCTACTGGCCGGCGCGCACGGGCAGCGCCCGGGCCTCGTGCCAGGCGGTGCGCACCGCCCACGGGCCCAGGTCGCGCGCGCGTCGTCCGATCCACGGCGCCCCCTCGGCCACGCACCAGCGCAGGTCGCTGCGCCACGATCCCGGCACCCCGCCCCCGGGCACCGTCGAGACCGGGGTGGAGACCAGGCCCTCGGCCGCGAGCAGGTCGCCGAAGCCGCGCGCCAGCACCCGGTGGCCCAGCTCGGAGGGGTGCAGCCGGTCGACCGACCAGAAGGAGCGGTCGAGCACCTCGGGGCGCAGCGCCAGGTCGACGCGCAGCCCGCCGTAGGTGGCGTGCACCTCGTCGTAGACGGTGTTGACCGCCGCGATCCGAGCGGCCAGCGGCCGGCGCAGCACCGCAGGCAGGCCCAGGACCCGTCCGTGGTCGTGGAAGCGGGCGGCGAGCAGCAGGGCCCCGGTGCCGTGCAGCGCCTCGGCGGCACCCATCAGGTCCTCGCGCAGCCGGACGGGATCCCACGTGGAGCGCATCGTGTCGTTGATGCCGACGACCAGCGAGGCCACGTCGGGCCGGTGCGCCACCGCGTCGTCGAGCTGGCCGGTCACCACGCAGCGCGAGGTCGAGCCGCTGACCGCCAGGTTGCAGAAGCTCACGTCGTACGACGTCGCGAGCGCATCGGCAAGGAGCCTGGCCCAGCCGCGCCACCCGGTGGGCGAGACGCTCGGGGCCACCGGGTCGCCCAGCCCGAAGGTCGAGCTGTCCCCCAGCGCCGCGAAGCGCAGGTAGCGGGTGCCGCAGCGGTCCGCGGACGGGGTGGGAGCAGCCACGGCCCCAGGCTCCCCGGACGGGGAACGCTGGGGCCGCGGCAGGTCGACGTGTCGGCGACGACCGGGTGAAGTCCCGGGTCGGCTACTTCGGCTCGGCGCGCAGCAGGCGCAGCAGCCCGAGCACGAACGGCAGCACCAGCCAGATCAGGCCCGAGGTGACCAGCTGGGCCGCCTCCTCGCCGGTCGGCACGTAGTCGCCCTCGAAGAGGGTCGCCTGGGCGGTGTTGAACTCGATCCACGGCGCCAGGTCGGCGAACCACTCCTGGAAGGCGCTGAGGATCGCGACGGCCGTCGGCAGCACCAGCGTGTAGATGAAGTAGGTGACGATCGCCGCGGGCGTGTTCATCAGCAGCATCGCGATGGCGAAGCCGAGCACGATGCCGATCAGGTTGGCCACCACGAAGCCGTTGACCAGCAGCCCCGTCTCGACGCTCCACTCGGCACCCGCCAGGACCGCGCCCAGGGCCGCGATCGCGGCGGCGAGCACGATCAGGGCGCCGCCGAGGACCAGGCCGGCCAGGAACTTGGCTCCGACCACGCGGGGCCGGTGCGGCTCGAGGGTGAAGGTGACCAGCCCGGTGCGCTGGCTCCACTCGCTGGTGACCATCAAGATGATCAGGATCGGCAGGAAGTAGCCGAGCACGCTGCCCGAGGCGAGCAGGAAGTCGCCGTAGGTGAGGCCGACGCCGTCGGCGACCAGCGCGAAGATCACCACGATGACCAGGCACAGGGCCACGATCGACCCGGTGAACCAGCGCCCGGCGCGGGTGTCGAGGCTCTTGCGCAGCTCGACCGAGACCAGGCGGCCCAGGGGGACGCGCGGGGTGGAGCTGATGTCGAGGGCGCCGGGGGTGCCGGGCGCGGGTGCGGTGGTGCTCATGCGGTGACTCCCTGCTGGCTGGACTGCTGGGTGGCGGCCTCGGGGTGGCCCTCGCGCTGGGTGCCGGCGGTGAGCTCGAGGAAGAGGTCCTCGAGCCCGGCCGAGCCGCTGCGCAGGTCGGTGAGCACGATGCCGTGCTCGGCGGCGGCGCGGCCCACGTCGACGGTGGCGCACTCCGCGCGCAGCCCCTCCCCCGACACCGTGACGCCGACGCCCTGGTCGCGCAGCACCTGGGCCAGGCGGTCGTTGTCGGTGGCGGTGACCAGGGCGGCGGCCGCCTGGCCCTGCAGCAGGGTCTTCTTGTCGCCCTGGGCGACCACGCGGCCGCGGCCGATGAGGATCATCTCGTCGGCGATCTGCTCGACCTCGTGCAGCAGGTGGCTGGAGAGCAGCACCGTGCCGCCGCGGTCGGCGTACCCCTTGAGCAGCCCGCGCATCCACCGGATGCCCGCGGGGTCGAGGCCGTTGGCGGGCTCGTCGAGGATCAGCACCGACGGGTCGCCCAGCAGCGCGTGGGCGATGCCGAGGCGCTGGCGCATGCCCAGCGAGTAGTTGCGGATCCGGCGCTTGGACTCCGCGCCGGTCAGCGAGACCAGCTCGAGCATCTCGTCGACGCGGCTGTCGGGCAGGCCCATGGTGCGCGCCCCGATGGTCAGCACCTCGCGGCCCGTCCGACCGGCGTGCTGCGCGGAGGCGTCGAGGAGCACGCCGACGTGGCGGCCCGGGTTGGGGATGTCCTGGTAGGCGTGGCCGCCGATCGTCACCGACCCGCTGGTGGCCGGGGTCAGCCCGACCATGACCCGCATGGTGGTGGTCTTGCCGGCGCCGTTGGGGCCGAGGAACCCGGTGACCCGGCCCGGCTGCGCGGTGAAGCTGACGTCGTCGACGGCGGCGAACGCGCCGTACTTCCTGGTGAGGTGATCCACGATGATCATGGCTCTCACCCTGCCCGACCGAGGGGCTGCTCCGCACGTCGACCCGGCGAAAGGTGCATGAATCCCCGGCCGGCCGGGGACTCCGTCGCTTGTCAGGTGTTGCAACCCCTGACAAGCGCATGAGTCCCCGGTCAGCCGGGGACTCATGCAGGCCGGCGGGTCAGAGCTCGTAGACCGCCCCGGCGACGGCCAGCTCGGTGGGGCCGTCGAAGACGGCGACGGCCTCGGCCAGGGCGTCGGCCGGGTCGAACCAGGGCGGGACGTGGGTCAGGACCAGGCGGCCCACGCCGGCGCGGGCGGCGGCCTCGCCGCAGTCGGTGCCGGTGAGGTGGATGTGGGGCGGGTTGTCGTCGCCGGCGCGGAACGACGCCTCGGCCAGCAGCAGGTCGACGCCGTCGGCGACCGCGTCGAGGCCGGCGCAGGGGGCGGTGTCGCCGGAGTAGCCGATGGTCACCCCGCCGACGGTGATCCGCACCCCGAAGGCGTCGACCGGGTGGTCGACGGGGATCGCCTCGACGTGGAAGGGGCCGATCCGCACCGGCTCGCCCCAGATCCGGAAGTCGAACTCCTCGCGCATCCCGGGGTCGGGGTCGAGGTCGTAGCCGCGCGCCAGCCGGTCGGCGGTCTCGGCCGGCCCGTGCACCGGCAGCAGCGGCTGCGGGCCGGAGGGGTGGTAGCGGCGCAGCACGTGGTAGCCGCACATGTCGAGGCAGTGGTCTGCGTGCAGGTGGCTGAGCAGCACCGCGTCGATGGACAGCGGGTCGGCGTAGCGCTGCAGCGCACCCAGCGCCCCGTTGCCGAGGTCGAGGACCACCCGCCAGGTGCGTGGGCCGGTGCCGTCGTCGTGCTCGGCCTCCAGCAGGTAGCAGGACGCCGGCGAGTCGGGCCCCGGGTAGGAGCCCGAGCAGCCGACCACGGTGAGCCGCAGCGACGTGCCGGTGCCCGGGTCCGTGCTCATGCGAGGCTCTCGAGGCGCGGGGCGAGGCTGGTGGCCGCCACCATCTCGGGACCCAGGAAGCGCCGCCCCACGGCGGCGAACTCCTCGGGCTCGCCGGTGGTCAGGAACGTGTGCCGCGGCTCGCCGCCCTCGCGCAGCAGGTCGTTGACCACGAGCATCTTGAAGACGTCCTTGGCGCACTCCTCCGCCGAGCTCACCAGGGTCACGCCGTCGCCCATCACGTAGGAGATGATGCCGGTCAGCAGCGGGTAGTGGGTGCAGCCGAGGATCAGGGTGTCGACACCGGTCTCGATCAGCGGGTCGAGGTAGTCGTGGGCCGCCGCGAGGAGGTCGTCGCCCGCGGTGACGCCGGCCTCGACGAAGTCGACGAAGCGCGGGCAGGCGCGGGTGCTCAGCTCGAGGTGCGGCGCCGCGGCGAAGGCGTCGTCGTAGGCCATCGACTCGGCCGTGGCCCGGGTGCAGATCACCCCGATCCGCCCGTTGCGGCTGGCGGCCACGGCCCGACGGGTGGCCGGGTAGATCACCTCCACCACGGGTACGTCGTAGCGCTCGCGGGCGTCGCGCAGCATCGCGGCACTGGCGGAGTTGCAGGCGATCACCAGTGCCTTCACACCGGTCTCGACCAGGTGGTCGAGGCACTCCAGCGCGTACTCGCGCACCTGCCCGATCGGCCGGGGGCCGTAGGGCTGGCGGGCGGTGTCGCCGAGGTAGACCACCGACTCGTGCGGCAGCTGGTCGATCACCGAGCGGGCCACGGTCAGGCCACCGAACCCGGAGTCGAAGATCCCGATCGGGGCGTCCTTCGACGCGGTGGTGGACTCTGGCGGCACGGGTGAAGGGTAGGCGCAGAATCCTGCGCCCGCACGCATGCGCGAGCCAGGTCACGCCGTGGGGCCGGCCACAGGGGGCGGGTCCGGACCCGGCATACGCTGCTGTCGTGCTCGTACGCCGCCTGCTCGCGCTCCCCGTCGCCCTCGTGCTCGCGCTCGCACCGGCCGCGGCCTGCTCGCGGGCCGAGCCGGTGCCGCTCGACGCGCCCACGACCGGGGCGGCCGGCTCGGCGACGGAGCCGGCCCCCCGGGTGCTGGCCGTCTCGGTCGACGGGCTGCGCCCCGACGTCGTCGAGCGGCTCGGGGCCGAGGGCACCCCGGTGCTGCACCGGCTCCTCGCCGAGGGGGCCGGCACCCTCAACGCCCGCACGGCCCGCGAGCGCACCGAGACCCTGCCCGGCCACACCACCGAGGTGACCGGGCGCCGGGTGGACGCGGGTCGCGGTGGGCACGGCGTGACCTGGAACGAGCACCGTGGCGGCACCACGGTGCAACGAGCCGCCGGAGGTCCGGTGCGCTCGGTGCTCAGCGAGGTCCGCCGCTCCGGTGGCGGCTCGGCACTGTTCGTCGGCAAGCAGAAGCTCTCGCTCCTGCGTCGGTCGTGGCCCCGGGCAGTGGACCGCTTCGTGCTCGCGAGCGACCCCCGACGAGTCGTCGCGCGGGCCCGCCGCGACCTGGCCCGCCACGAGCGCGCCTTCACCTTCGTGCACCTCGCGAGCCCCGACACGGCCGGCCACGACCACGGCTTCGGCTCGGCGGCCTACCGCGACGCGGTGCGCGAGGCCGACCGCCTCGTGGGCCGGCTGGTGGCCCGGGTGGAGTCGACGCCGCGGCTGGCGAGCAGCGTGCGGGTGGTGCTGACCTCCGACCACGGCGGCACCGGCACGCGGCACGACGACGCCCGCCTGCTGGTCAACCACACGGTCCCCTTCGTCGTGTGGGGCCCGGGCGTCAGCGCGGGCGACCTCTACGACCTCAACCCCGACTACCGCGACCCCGGCGACGCCCGTCCTGGCTACCGGCGGGCTCGCCAACCGGTGCGCAACGGCGACCTGGCCAACCTCTCGCTCGACCTGCTGGGGCTGCCCGCGGTGCCGGGCTCGCAGATGAACCACGAGCAGGACCTCGACGTCACCGCTCCCTGACGGCAGGCACCGCGCGGGCGACGGCAGCGGCCATCAGACGCGCCCGCGCTCGCCCGCGACCGGCCACGGGTTGAACCGGCAGCCGCCCAGCCCCTTCGACTGCTGCTGCATCACCGGCGCCGGCCGCCCTGCCCCCGGGCAGGAGCCGTGCCCCAGCCCCAGCCAGTGACCGGTCTCGTGGTTGACGACCATGTGGCGGTAGTCGCGCAGGCTCCCGCCGGCGGCGTTCCAGGGCGGGGTCGCGGTGCGCCAGCGGTCCTGGTTGATGACCACGTAGCGGCCCACCCGGCAGCTGTACTGCGTCGAGCAGATCGGGTGGAACGACGGCAGCGTCGACGCCTGCGCCAGCACCAGCGTGAACGCGCCGCCCTCGGCCACCCGGCGGAACCCGACGCCGGCGCCGCGCCAGCCGCGCGGGTCGTCGTACGTCTGCTGGGCCAGGCGCGCGAAGTCGCGCACCTTGGTCGTGGTGCGACCGCGGGTGGTGATGCTGTAGCTGACGGTGCGGCGCAGGTCGACACGGTGGCGGACCGGGGCCGTGACGCGCGAGGTCGCCCTCGCGGGGCGGTGGCCCGGGGCGTCCACCCGCACCTGCACGCGCAGCCGGTGCCCGACGTCGTCGGGGGCCACGGCGCGGGCGCGACCACGCGCCCCGGTGACGGGCTCGCCGTCACGCAGCCACCGCCAGCGCACCGTCGTCGGCCGGGTGCTCCAGCGCCCGGCGTCGCCCCGCAGGACGTGCCCGAAGCGCTGCGTGCCGAGCACCCGCGGCGCGCTGCGCGGCGCGAGGTCGGCCCGGCGCACCGGCTCGGTCGCCGCCGAGAACGCCGTGGCCCGGGCGCCCTCGTCGTCGTGGGCGGTGACCTCGACGGCCAGCCGGTGGCGCAGGTCGTCGAGGCCGGGGCGGTAGGTGCGCTCGCGGGCTCCCCGCACGCGCTCGCCGTCGCGCAGCCAGCGGTAGGTGAAGCTCAGCCCGGCCTCGGGGTCGGCCGTGGTCCAGCTGCCGTGCTTGGCCCGCAGCCGCTCGTCGAAGACGGCCTCCCCCACCACCCGCGGCGGGCTCGTGCTCACCACCGGCGCCGGCTCGGGGGCCGGCTCCGGCTCCTCGGTCACGCCCGCCGCCGGCAGCGGAGCCAGCAGCAGGACACCGGCCACCACTCCGGCCAGGACGCCGGTCAGGGCGTGCCGGTGCGGACGACGGAGCTGCGGGCTCATCGCCCCAGGGTAGGAGATGAACGCCACCTCGTACGCCGCTTCGCTCGCGGCGGGCGGGCCGCTAGGCCCAGAGCTGGCCCTCGAGCCGGTCCTCCGCGTCGTCGACGGTGCCCTCGTAGGCGCCGGTGGACAGGTACTTCCAGCCGCCGTCGCAGACGATGAAGGCGATGTCGGCGCTCTCCCCGGCCTTGACGGCCTTGGCGGCCTGGCCCAGCGCCGCGTGCAGGATCGCGCCGGTGGAGACCCCGGCGAAGATGCCCTCGAGCTCGAGCAGCTCGCGCACCCGGCGCACCGCGTCGCGGGGGCCGACGGAGAAGCGGGAGTCGATCAGGTCGGCGTCGTAGAGCTCGGGCACGAAGCCCTCGTCGAGGTTGCGCAGCCCGTAGACGAGCTCGCCGTAGCGCGGCTCGGCAGCCACGATGCGCACCTCGGGCTTGGCCCGGCGGAAGAAGCGGCTGGTGCCCATCAGGGTGCCGGTGGTGCCGAGCCCGGCGACGAAGTGGGTGATCTCGGGCAGGTCGGCCAGCAGCTCGGGGCCGGTGGTGTCCTCGTGCGAGAGCGCGTTGGCCTCGTTGCCGTACTGGTAGAGCATCACCCAGTCGGGGTGCTCCTGCGCGGTCAGCTTGGCCACCCGCACGGCCTCGTTGGAGCCGCCGGCGGCGGGTGAGGAGATGATCTCGGCCCCCCACATCCGCAGCAGCTGGCGCCGCTCCTCGGAGGTGTTCTCGGGCATCACGCACACGATCCGGTAGCCCTTGAGCTTGGCGGCCATCGCCAGGGAGATGCCGGTGTTGCCGCTGGTCGGCTCGAGGATCGTGCAGCCCGGGCGCAGCGTGCCGTCGCGCTCGGCCTCCTCGATCATCCGCAGCGCCGGGCGGTCCTTGACCGAGCCGGTGGGGTTGCGGTCCTCGAGCTTGGCCCACAGGCGCACGTCGGGGCTCGGCGAGAGGCGCGGCAGCCCGATGAGCGGGGTGCCGCCGACGGAGGCGAGCAGGTTGTCGTAGCGCATGGTGTGGCGAAGGCTCCTCAGCGAAGGAAGTAGGCCGGGTCGAACTCCTCGAGCGGGATGATCCGCACCCGCGGCAGCGGGGAGAGGAAGGCCGCGACGTCGTC
Organism: Nocardioides sp. 31GB23; assembly: GCF_040012395.1. Taxonomy (NCBI): domain Bacteria; kingdom Bacillati; phylum Actinomycetota; class Actinomycetes; order Propionibacteriales; family Nocardioidaceae; genus Nocardioides; species Nocardioides sp. 31GB23. Next base: position 74,568 of record NZ_JBDYKJ010000005.1, read on the forward strand.
CTCGAGGTCGTGCACCTCGAGGCCCAGGCCGGTCAGGGCGGTGCTCATGAACTCGCGCAGGCCCAGCAGACCCACGCGGTGACCGGCGTCGAGCAGCGCACCCGCCTGCGGCGCGAAGTCGCCGTCGTGGCTGCACAGCAGCACGTCGACGGGGGCGTCGTCGCCGCGCTGGGCGATCGCCTCCAGCGTGCGCTGGATGCCGACGTCGACGACCTTGACGTCGTGCCCGCCCGACAGCGGGACGGGGCGGTAGCCCATCGCCAGCAGCGCCTGCACGAACGGCGTGTGCAGCTGGCCGCTGGAGGCGTTGAGGAAGAACAGCCCCTGGGTGGGCTGGCCCCACAGCTGCTCGGCGTACGTCGTCACGCGCTCCCAGCGCGGGCGCTCCTCGGGGGTCGGTCGACGCCCCAGGAGCGAGTTGCCGAGCGTCGCGTCGATGTTCTCGCCGTCGACGATGACGAAGGTGCGACGCTCGGTCACGTCCGCGCCGCTCAGCAGCCGCCGGCGACGGCCGGCAGCACGACGACCTGGTCGCCGTCGCTGAGCGGAGCCTCGAGGCCGCCGATGAAGCGCACGTCCTCGTCGTTGACGTAGATGTTGACGAAGCGGCGCAGGTCGTCCTTGCCGTTCTTGTCCTCGACGAGGCGGTCCTTGATGCCGGGGTGGTTGGCCTCGAGGTCGTCGATGAGGGCGCTCAGGCTGGCACCGTCACCGTTCACGGCCTTCTCGCCTCCGGTGTAGGTGCGCAGGATGGTCGGGATACGGACCTCGATGGACACAGGTGCTCCTAGCTCGTTCGGGGCTGGTTCGGGAACTGGTTCGGGGTTCTGCTGGTGGTGGGACTCGTGCGGGGACCGGCGCCGCGCTCAGGGGAGCGCGTCGAGGACGGCGACGTCCTCCTCGCTGACCTCGCCGTCGACGATCCTGTAGGACCTGAACTCCACAGGCCCCTCGTTATTCCCGTGCTCGCGGGTGCTGACGAGCACGTAGTGCGCCCCGGGCTCGCTCGCGAGCCCGATGTCGGTGCGCGAGGGGTAGGCCTCGGTGGCGGTGTGCGAGTGGTAGATCACCACCGGCTCCTCGTCGTTGTCCCACATCTGCTTGTAGAGCTCGAGCAGCTCGGTGGGGTCGAACTCGTAGAACGTCGGGCTGCCCGCGGCGTTGACCATCTCGACGTGGCGCTCGGGGCGGTCGCTGCCCTCGGGGCCGGCCACGATGCCGCAGGCCTCGTCGGGGTGGTCGCGCTTGGCGTGCGCGACGATCGCGTCGTACGTCGTCCGGTCGATGCTCAGCACCGGACCAGCCTAGGGGGTCAGGTCAGGAAGGCCGCCGCGGTCTCGTCGCTGAGCCCCGCCTCGATGCGGCGCAGCAGCCAGGGCGCCATCTCGGGCAGCGCGTCGACGGGCCACCAGCGCACCTCGGTGTTCTCGTCGTCGCCGACCGCGGCCTCTCCCCCGGTCCAGGTGCAGGCGAAGGTCAGGTCGAGGTAGATGCCCCGGTCGCCGTTGGGGTGGGTGATCGGCGGGCTGACGCTGACCGAGGCCAGCCGCTGCACCTCGATGTCGACGCACGCCTCCTCGCGCGCCTCGCGCACCGCGGCGAGCGCCGGCTCCTCGCCGGGGTCGAGGATGCCCGTCACCGGCGCCCAGCGGCCGTTGTCGGCGCGCAGGGTCAGCAGCACCTCGCGGCCCCCGGCCCGCTCGCGCACGACCACCGCCGTGACGGCGGGCAGCCACAGCTGGTGGGCGCCGACCATGCGGCGCAGCTCTTCGACGAAGGGAGGGATGGGCACCACCCCATGGTGGCGCACCGGTCTCCTAGGGTGCGGGCATGACCTCCCTCGATCCGGTCCTCGACGAGCACTACCAGACGGTCCTGGCGCGCAACCCCGGCGAGCGCGAGTTCCACCAGGCCGTGCTGGAGGTCCTCGAGACCCTCTCCCCCGTCGTGCGCCGCCACCCCGAGTACGCCGACCAGTCGGTCATCGAGCGCATCTGCGAGCCCGAGCGGCAGCTGATCTTCCGGGTGCCGTGGGTCGACGACCAGGGCGTGGTGCAGGTCAACCGGGCCTTCCGCGTCGAGTTCAACTCCGCGCTGGGCCCCTACAAGGGCGGGCTGCGCTTCCACCCCTCGGTCTACCTGGGCATCGTGAAGTTCCTCGGCTTCGAGCAGGTCTTCAAGAACGCGCTGACCGGCATGCCGATCGGTGGCGGCAAGGGCGGCTCCGACTTCGACCCCAAGGGCCGCAGCGACGGCGAGGTGATGCGCTTCTGCCAGTCGCTGATGACCGAGCTCTACCGCCACCTCGGCGAGTACACCGATGTGCCGGCCGGCGACATCGGTGTCGGCGAGCGCGAGATCGGCTACCTCTTCGGGCAGTACAAGCGCATCACCAACCGCTACGAGTCCGGCGTGCTGACGGGCAAGGGCCTGGCCTACGGCGGCTCGCAGGTGCGCAAGGAGGCCACCGGCTACGGCACCGTCTTCTTCACCGAGCAGATGCTGGCCGCGGCCGGCAAGGGCATCTCGGGGCGCCGGGTGGTGGTCTCGGGCTCGGGCAACGTGGCGATCTACGCCGCCGCGAAGGCGGCCGAGATGGGCGCCCAGGTCGTGGCCTGCTCCGACTCCTCGGGCTACGTCGTCGACGAGGCCGGTCTCGACATCGACCTGCTGCGCCGGGTCAAGGAGGTCGACCGGGCCCGCATCTCGGCGTACGCCGAGGAGCGCGAGGGGGCCCGCTTCGTCGAGGGCGGCGACGTGTGGGAGGTGGCCTGCGAGGTGGCGCTGCCCTGCGCGACCCAGAACGAGCTCGACGCCGAGGCGGCGACCACGCTGGTCGAGAACGGCGTGCTCTCGGTGGCCGAGGGCGCCAACATGCCCTGCACCCCCGAGGCGGTCGACGTCTTCCAGAAGGGCGGGGTGCTCTTCGCGCCCGGCAAGGCCGCCAACGCCGGCGGCGTGGCCACCAGTGCGCTGGAGATGCAGCAGAACGCCTCGCGCGACTCCTGGACCGCCCAGCACACCGAGGAGCGCCTGCACCAGATCATGGCCGGCATCCACGAGAGCTGCGCGACCAGCGCGGAGGAGTACGGCGTGCCCGGCGACTACGTGGCCGGCGCCAACATCGCCGGCTTCCGCAGGGTCGCCGACGCGATGCTGGCCCTCGGGGTCGTCTGACCCGCCGCGGCGCCCTGGCCCGAGCAGCCCGACGGGCTCACCGGCTCAGCGGCTCAGTGGCTCAGGGCGTCGACCAGGGTCTCCTGCAGGTAGCCGACCCACTCGTAGATGTCGTGGGCCTGCGAGCGCGGGTCGTCCTCGGGCAGCGAGAGCCAGTAGTCCTCGTCGTCCTCCTGGACGTCGAGGCGGGTCGCCAGCGCGAGGCGCAGGTCGGCGAAGGAGCGCAGCCAGGCGGTGGCGGTGACCTGCTCGAGCTCGACGTCGATCATCAGGCCGTCCTCGTCGAGCTCGGGCGGCAGCCCGGCCTCCTCGAGGGTGTCGATGATCGAGCAGGCCGCGGCGGCCTTGCTGTCGCGCAGGGCGCCCTCGGTGAAGCGGCGGAACTCGCCGGCCGCCTCCTCGTCGTCGGGGTAGGCGGTCGGGAAGAGCCGCGCGAGGACCGGGTCGTCGGGCGCCGTCGTGGGCCCCGAGAAGTCCATCATCGCCTCGAGCGGGTCGCGGTCGTCGTCGGGCACGGCCGCCTCGTTGCGCAGCAGCTCGACCAGCTGCGAGGCCAGCGAGCGCAGCAGGTCGGCCTCGAAGCCGGTGAAGGTGGCGATCACGCGCTTGCTGCGACGGTGACGGGCGAAGGCGCTCACGGCTCAGTCGTCCTTCTGCATGGTGGCCCACAGGCCGTACTCGTGCATGGCCTGCACGTCGCGCTCCATCTCCTCGCGGCTGCCCGCCGAGACCACCGAGCGGCCCTCCTCGTGCACCTGCATCATCAGCTTCTCGGCCTTCTTCTTGGAGTAGCCGAAGTAGGAGCGGAAGACGTAGGCGACGTAGCTCATCAGGTTGACCGGGTCGTTCCACACGATGGTCACCCACGGGGTCGCGGGGCTGAGGAGCTCGTCGGGGGTCGTGGTCGGCTCGACCTCGACCGGGCTGGGCGCGGACACGCCACCATGCTTGCACAGCGACGAGGGGTGATCCCTAGGGTGGGCACGTGACCGGGTCGACCGCGCTGCTCACCGACCACTACGAGCTGACGATGCTGCAGGCCGCCCTGGCCGCCGGCACCGCCGAGAGGCGGTGCGTCTTCGAGCTGTTCTCGCGCTCCCTGCCCGACGGACGGCGCTACGGCGTGCTCGCCGGGGTCGGCAGGGCGCTCGAGGCGCTGGAGCGGTTCCGCTTCGAGGAGGAGTCGCTGGCCGCGCTCGAGGGCGTCGTCGACGACCGCACGCTGTCGTGGCTGGCCTCCTACCGCTTCTCCGGCGACGTGCGCGGCTACGGCGAGGGCGAGACCTACTTCCCGGGTTCCCCGCTGCTGCAGGTCGAGTCGAGCTTCGCCGAGGCCGTGCTGCTCGAGACCCTGCTGCTCTCGATCTACAACCACGACTCCGCCATCGCCGCGGCGGCCTCGCGGATGACCCGCGCCGCCGGCGAGCGCCCGTGCATCGAGATGGGCTCGCGGCGCACCCACGAGGAGGCGGCGGTGGCCGCGGCGAGGGCGGCGTACGTCGCGGGGTTCGAGGCGACCTCGAACCTCGCCGCGCGGCACCGCTGGGGAGTGCCCTCGACGGGCACCTCGGCGCACAGCTTCACGCTGCTGCACGACAGCGAGGACGACGCGTTCCGCGCCCAGGTCGACTCGCTGGGCGTCGGCACGACCCTGCTGGTCGACACCTACGACGTCGCCGAGGCGGTGCGCCTGGGCGTCGAGGTCGCCGGGCCCGGTCTCGGCGCGGTGCGCCTGGACTCCGGCGACCTCGCGGTGCTCGCCCACCAGGTGCGCGCCCAGCTCGACTCCCTCGGCGCGCACGAGACCCGCATCGTGGTGACCAGCGACCTCGACGAGTACGCGATCGCGGCGCTGGGCGCCGCGCCGGTCGACGGGTACGGCGTGGGCACCCAGCTGGTCACCGGCAGCGGGCACCCCACCTGCGGGATGGTCTACAAGCTCGTGGCCCGCGAGGACCGGCACGGCGACCTGGAGCCGGTGGCCAAGCGCAGCAGCAAGAAGGCCTCCTTCGGTGGCCGCAAGTGGGCCCGGCGCCGCCTCGGCCCCGACGGGCGGGCCGAGGCCGAGGTGGTCGGCACCGGGGAGGCACCGGCCACCGGCGCCGGGAGCCGTGACCTGCTGGTCGACCTGGTGCGCGGTGGCGAGGTGGTGGGCCGCGAGCCGCTCGCCCGGGCCCGGGAGCGCCACCACGCCTCGCGCGAGGAGCTGCCGCTGGCCGCGCAGTCGCTGGGCCGCGGCCAGCCGGTGCTGCCCACCGAGCGGGTGGATGCCGCCGCGCCGGCGCGTGGCTAGGGTCGCGCCATGACCCGAGCACTCATCGTCGTGGACGTGCAGAACGACTTCTGCGAGGGCGGCTCGCTGCCCGTGACCGGGGGCGGCCAGGTGGCGCGCGACGTCGACGCCCTCCTCCGGCAGTGGACGGCGGGCGGGCCAGAGGCGCCCGGCTGGGACCACGTGGTGGCCACCAAGGACCACCACGTCGACCCCGGCGACCACTGGTCGAGCGAGCCCGACTTCGCCACCTCGTGGCCGGTGCACTGCGAGGTCGGCACCGCCGGCGAGCAGTTCCACCCCGACCTCGACCCGGCGCCCTTCGAGGCCGTCTTCCTCAAGGGCCGCCACGAGGCGGCGTACTCGGGCTTCGAGGGCCACGACGACGACGGCGCCACGCTGGCCGACTGGCTGCGCCGGCGCGGGGTCACCGAGGTCGACGTCTGCGGGCTGGCCACCGACCACTGCGTGCGCGCGACCGCCCTCGACGCCGTCGCGGCCGGGTTCGGCACCCGACTGCTGAGCCGGCTGTGCGCCGGCGTCGCCCCCGAGACCACCACCGCCGCCCTCAGCGAGCTCGAGGCCCACGGGGTGCAGGTTGCCTGAGCAGGGGTCCACGCCGCCGGTGCCCGGCCTGGTGGTCGACCTGGCCGACGGGGTGCTGACCGCGCGCTTCGACCGCCCCGAGGTCTTCAACGCCGTCTCCGGGGAGATGATGCTGGGCCTGGCCGACCTGCTCGAGTCGGTGCCGGCGCGCGACGACGTGCGCGTGGTGGTGCTCACCGGCACCGGGCCCGCCTTCTGCACCGGCGCCGACATCAGCGGCGAGGCCGCCCACGAGCGCTTCGACGTGCGGGCCATGGACGTGACCAACCGGGTCGTGCGCGCGGTCGTGGCCTGCGACCGGCCGGTGCTGGCGGCGGTCAACGGCATCGCCGCCGGGGTCGGGTGCTCGCTCGCGCTGGCCGCCGACCTCAGTGTCGCGGCGGCCTCGTCGTCGTACCTGCTGGCCTTCACGCGCATCGGCTTCATGCCCGACGGCGGCGCCTCGGCCACCGTCGCGGCGTCGATCGGCCGGGCCCGCGCGATGCGGATGGCGCTGCTCGCCGAGCCGCTCTCGGCCCAGGAGGCCTACGACGCCGGCCTGGTCTCCCACCTGGCCGCCGACGACGAGTTCGCCGACCTGGTCGCCACCCTGGCCCGCCGCCTGGCCTCCGGGCCACCGCTGGCCCTGGCCGCCACCAAGAAGGCCGTCAACGCCGCCACCCTCCTCCCCCTCGAGGACGCCCTCGAGCGCGAGCGCAGCGGCCAGAGCGTGCTGATGCGCACCGCCGACGTCGCCGAGGGCATGGCTGCCTTCTCCGAGCGCCGCCGCCCGGCCTTCCGCGGCGAGTAGGCACGAGCAGTCACTTTCGCACCGGTGCAGAAGTGACTGCTCGTCCGCGACTCCCCAATAAGTGCTTGACAGTCAGGAACGGCGAGGCGTCTACTACTGTCCAAGACTTCTTGGAGGGTGAGATGACGGACGAGATCGCGGCGATGCGGGCCATCGCCCACCCGGTGCGGCTGCGGATCCTCTCGCTGCTGACCGGTACGGCGATGAGCGCGGCCGAGGTGGCGCGCGAGCTGGGCCTGACCCACGCCAACGCCAGCTACCACCTGCGGCTGCTGGCCGACGCCGACGAGCTGGTGGTCGACGGCGAGGAGAAGATCCGCGGGGGCGTGGCCAAGCGCTACCGCTACCCCCACGAGCGCGACCTGGTGCCGGGCGAGCCGGGGGCCCAGCGCAGGCCGGGCACCCCCTCGCCGTACCTGCGCGCCCTGGGCAAGGAGCTCGAGCGCCGCAGCCGGTCGCGCGCGGCCTCCACCCCGAGCCTGAGCAGCGACCTGGAGGGCTGGGTCGACGAGGAGACCTGGGACGAGGTGCTCGAGCTGCTGGTGCGCGCCTCGCGCCTGGTGCACGAGCGCAACCGCCCACCCCGCACCGAGGGCACCGTGCACATCAGCGCGACCGCGCTGGCCTTCCGGATGGACGACGGGACCGACGACGAGGCAGACGACGGGGCAGACGACGGGGCACACGACGAGGCAGGGCGATGAGCACCACCGGAGCGCTCGCGCCGCTGCGCGAGCGCAACTTCCGCCTCTACTTCTCCTCGCGCATCGTCAACCTGATGGGCGCCCTGATGGCGCCGGTCGCGCTGGCGTTCGCGGTGCTGCAGATCAGCGACTCCCCCACCGCGCTGGGGGTGGTGCTGGCCGCGCACAGCATCCCGATGGTCGTCTTCCTGCTCGTCGGGGGCGTGCTCGCCGACCGGTTCGGACGCACCCTGGTCATCCAGACCTCCAACGTCGTGGCCGGCCTCAGCCAGCTCGCCATCGCCACCCTCGTGATCACCGGCGAGGCCCAGATCTGGCACGTCGTGCTGCTGACCGCGGTCAACGGCGTCGCGGCCGCAGCGGCGCTGCCCGCGCTGGCCGGGGTGCTGCCCCAGCTGGTGCCGCGCGCCCAGCTGCAGCCGGCCAACGTGCTGGTCTCGATGGCCGGGGGTGCGCTGGCGGTCGCGGGTCCGACCGTCTCGAGCCTGCTGGTCGTGGGGGTCGGGCCCGGCTGGGCGCTCGGGGTCGACGGGGTGACCTACCTGGGCGCCGCGGCGCTGCTCTCCCGCATCGACCTGCCGCGGCCGGTGCGCGCCGCCGGCTCCTCGGCCGTCGCCGACCTGCGCGAGGGGTGGACCTACTTCCGCACCACGCCGTGGCTGTGGGTGGTCGTCCTGGCCTTCAGCATGATCTGCGCGGTCCACCAGGGCGGCTTCTTCACCCTCGGTCCGGCGCTGGCCAAGGGCTCCGCGCTCGGTGAGCGCGGCTGGGGCCTGGTCCTGTCGGCCGAGGCCCTGGGCCTCCTCGTGGCCGGGCTGGTGCTGCTGCGGGTGCGACTGGAGCGTCCGCTCTTCTGGGGCATGCTCGGCACCGCCGTGTACGGCGCCCCGCTCGTCGCGCTCGGCCTCACCGACGACCTGGGCATCGCCCTGCTGGCGGCGCTGGCCGCCGGCGCCGGGATCGGCGTCTTCGAGCTGGCGTGGAACCTGGCGATGCAGGAGAACGTGCCGCCCGACATGTTGTCGCGGGCCTTCTCCTACGACGCGCTCGGGTCGTTCGCGGCGATCCCCCTGGGTCAGCTGCTGGCCGGACCGCTCGCGGTCGCCTTCGGGCTGCAGCGGGTGATGCTGGCGGCCGGTCTGCTGCTCACGGCGGTCGCCCTGCTGACCCTGCTCTCGCGCAGCGTCCGTGACCTGCCGCGTGAGCCGCAGGCGCAGGGCGCACCCGTGGCCCCCGCCTGAGGCGGGCCCCGGTCGCCCGCGTCAGCACCAGCGCTCCACCAGCGTCCGCAGCACCGTGGGGTTGCGGGTGGTGGCGACCGTGCCGAGGACCTTCTCGACGAGGTTGTTGCTGAGCCGCGTGCCGTGCACGCCGTCGGCGCCGACGAGCAGGTGCACGGCGCGGCCGCCGAGGACCACCCGCTCCCCCTCGCCCGCCCGGGCCTGCAGGGCGGCGAGCGCCTCGGGGGCGGGCCGTTCGCGCAGGAGCGCGACGTAGTGGTGGCCGTCGTGCTCGATCGCCGTGGCGGCGGCGTCGACCTCGCGCAGCTCGTCGGGGGTGAGCACGAGCGTGGGGACCTCGAAGCCGCGGTCGGCCAGGAACGCCGCCTCCAGGGCGGCCTCGATGCGCGCCGCGGAGCGCATCGAGGTCTCCAGCCGCACGTTGCCGGTGTTGAGGTGGGTCAGCACGCCGGTGAAGCCGGCGCCCTCGACCGCGGCCACGACGTCGTCGCGCGGGAACTTCCGCCTGGCCCCGAGGTTGATGGCGCGCAGGAACGCGATGCGGGTGCTCATGCCCGCGATCCTGCCCGATGACCGCCCCGACGGCAGCCCTCAGCCGGACGCGGTGTTGACGGTGATCTTGGCGATGCCGACGAGCAGCTGGTCGGTGACGGCCTTGGTGCCGTAGGTGTCGTTGAGCAGCCCGGCGGCCACGTCGGAGATGAAGACCTTGGTGCCCTCGAGCACCGCGAGCCTGCCGTCCTTGATGGTGGCGAGGTCCTTCAGCGTGCGGCCGTCGAGCCGGAAGAGGTAGGCGCTGGTGACCGCGGTCTGGCCGTTGACCGCCACGTCGCCGTACACCCGGGACACGCCGGGGTCGACGTTGAAGTTGCTGAGCCGCACGGTCGTGCCGCCGGCGGCCAGGGTGAGCCCCGAGCCCTCGTGCTGCAGCTGGCCGATGACGTACGGCGAGACCTCGCCCGGCGTGAAGACCGAGACGTTGCCGCCGCTGATCGGGAAGACCAGCGAGCCCTTGGCCAGCTTGGCACCACCGGTCACGCCGGGGGTCAGACCCAGCGAGCCGAGCGCGTCGGTGAAGCCCTTGTCGAGCTTGATGGCGGTGTTCTTGCCCTTGACGGCGGTGATCTCGGCGACGGGCTGCGGCGGTGCGTCGCTGGAGGCGTCGGCGTCGTCGCCGCAGGCCGACAGCGGCAGGGCGAGGGCGAGCACGGCAGCGCCGGCGGCGAGGCGGCGCAGAGGACGGGAGGGCGGGCGCAGGGCCATGACGGGATCCGTTCGGAGGGAGCAAGGGGGACGGTGACAGTTCGTCACCGTCCCCCCTCCCGGATGGGTCGAGCCGCTCAGGCGGGCAGGTCGACCGTGATCTCCGCGATGCCGACGAGCAGGCCGGCCTTGACCGCGTCGGTGCCGAACGTGTCGTTCAGCAGCCCGGCGGCGGGCTCCGAGATCTTGACCTCGGTGCCCTCGAGGATCGCCTGGTCACCCTGGACCTCGAGGGGGTTGAGCGTGCGGCCGTCGAGCTGGAAGAGGAAGGCGCTCTCGACGGCGACCTTGCCGTTGACCAGCACGTCGCCGTAGACGCGGGAGACGCCCGGGTCGACGTTGAGGTTCTCGAGCTGCACGGTGGTGTCGCCGGCGCTCAGCGAGAGCCCGGAGGAGACGTGCTGCAGCTGGCCGATGACGTACGGCGACACGGTGCCCGGCTCGAAGACGGTCACGTTGCCGCCGGTGATCGGGAAGCTGAGCTCGGCGCCCTCGAGGGTCGCCTCCCCGATCGTGCCCGGCGCCAGCTCGAGCTGGGTCAGTGCGTCGAGGAAGCCCTGGTCGAGGGTGATCTGGGTGTCCTCACCGGTCAGCGACTCGATGGCCGCGACCGGCTCGGGAGCGCCGGCCTCGGAGGACTCGGAGGACTCGGAGCTGGTGGCGGCGGCTGCGGCGTCACCGGCGTCCTCCTCGGTGCCGCAGGCGCTGATCGGCAGGGCGACCAGCGCGGTCGCCGCGAGGCCCCCCACGACGCGACGGACGCGACGGGTGCCGGTGGTGCGGTGGGTGCTGGTGGTCGAGCGCATGAGTGCTCTCCCTGTCTGTGTAGAGATTGTTGCTTCGTGTGACAGGGGTTCGCAGGGACGACGAGGAACGGATGGGTGCCAGGGGTGGTGAGGTGGGTCACCACCCCTGGCCCGGGGCTCAGAGGTTGCCGCGCAGCTCCTGCTCGCGCTCGATCGCCTGGAAGAGCGCCTTGAAGTTGCCCTTGCCGAAGCCGAGCGAGCCGTGCCGCTCGATGAGCTCGTAGAAGACCGTCGGCCGGTCGCCGATCGGCTTGGTGAAGATCTGCAGGAGGTAGCCGTCCTCGTCGCGGTCGACCAGGATGCCGCGCTTCTTCAGCTCCTCGATCGGCACCCGCACCTCGCCGATCCGCTCGCGCAGGGCCGGGTCGTCGTAGTAGGAGTCGGGCGTGTCGAGGAAGGCGATCCCGTTGGCGCGCAGGATGTCGACCGAGCGCAGGATGTCGCCGGTGGCCAGCGCGATGTGCTGGCAGCCGGCGCCGTCGTAGAACTCCAGGTACTCGTCGATCTGCGACTTCTTCTTCGCGATCGCGGGCTCGTTGAGCGGGAACTTCACGCGGTGGTTGCCGCTGGCCACCACCTTCGACATCAGCGCGGAGTAGTCGGTGGCGATGTCGTCGCCGATGAACTCGGCCATGTTCGTGAAGCCCATGACCTTGTTGTAGAAGGTGACCCACTCGTCCATCCGGCCGAGCTCGACGTTGCCGACGCAGTGGTCGACGGCCTGGAAGAGCCGGCGCGGGTGGCCCTCGCGGCGCGTCACCGCGGTCGTGCGCGCCTCGAAGCCGGGCAGGTAGGGGCCGGTGTAGCGTGAGCGGTCGACCAGGCTGTGGCGGGTCTCGCCGTACGTCGCGATGGCCGCCATCCGCACGGTGCCGTGCTCGTCGGAGATGTCGTAGGGCTCGTCGAGGATGGTCGCGCCGACCGAGCGGGCGTGCTCGATGCAGCGGTCGACGTCGGGCACCTCCAGGGCCAGGTCGACGACGCCGTCGCCGTGCTTGCGGTGGTGCTCGAGCAGCGGGCTGTCGGGCGTGACCCCGCCGGCGAAGACGAAGCGCGCGCTGCCCGAGCGCAGCACGTAGACCTTGGCGTCGCGCAGCCCGGTCTCGGGGCCGCGGTAGGCCTCGAGGTCCATGCCGAAGGCCAGCTGGTAGAAGGTCGCGGTCTGGGTGGCGTTGCCCACCACGAAGCACACGGCGTCCATCGCGGTGACCGGGAAGGGGTCGCTGCTGGCGTCGTACTCGACCAGGCCGACGAGCTGGCGCAGCTGGTCGAGGGTCAGGTCGGCCTTGAGCTCGTCCTCGGTGAGGGCGCCGCCGGTGGTGGGGGTCTCGTGCGTGGTGGTCATGGGCTCAGCGTGGCCAGGCAGGACAGAGTGTGCAACAGTACGCCGACACGCTGGTCAGGTTGCACAGTCAGGAGTCGCCGCGTGGACGGTCTGGACGTCAGGTTGATCGACCTCTTCAGCGCGGAGCCGCGCATCGGCGTGCTCGAGGCGTCGCGCCGGCTCGGCGTCGCCCGGGGCACCGTGCAGGCGCGGCTCGACAGGCTGGTCGAGCGCGGGGTGGTGACCGGGTGGGGCCCGGACCTGTCCCCCGCCGCACTGGGCTACCCCGTCACCGCCTTCCTGACCCTCGAGATCCGCCAGGACGTCGGCACCCCGGTCGCCGGCGAGGCGCCGGGCGCCAGCGGCCACGACCTGGTCGGCGAGCACCTCGCCCGGATCGCCGAGGTGCTGGAGGTGCACACCATCACCGGGGCCGGCGACCTGTTCGCGCGGGTGGTGGCCTGCTCCAACGCCGACCTGCAGCGCGTCATCGACCGGGTGCTGGCGCACCCCGCGATCACCCGGTCCTCCACGGTCATCGCGCTGGCCACCCAGGTCGGCTACCGCACCCTGCCGCTGGCCCGGGTGGCCGCGGCGGTGGGAGGCTGACCGGGGCGGCGGCCTCAGCCCTCGCGCCCCGAGAGGAGCGCCGCGACCTCGTCGGCGGCGGCGATGACCGCCTGGCTGACCGCCCGCTCGTCGAGGCTGCCCAGGGTGACGATGCCGACGCTGGCCTCGAGCCCGTCGACGTCGCGCACGGGCGCGGCCAGGCCGCGCGCGCCGGTCTGCAGCTCCCCCTCCGTCACCGAGTACGCCGCGCCCGCGCGCCCCCGGCGCGCCAGCAGCACGGCCCGGCCGGCGGCGCCCTGGGCCAGCGGGTGCCGGGTGCCGACGCGGTAGCCGACGTGGAAGTCGGTCCACGACGGCTCCACGACGGCGACGGCGAGCGCCTCGGCGCCCTCGGCGACGGTCAGGTGGGCGGTGCAGCCCACGGTCTCGGCCAGGCGGCGCAGCACCGGCCCGGCCAGGTCGCGCAGCACCGGCTGCACGGCCGAGGCCAGGTGCAGCACGCCGAGCCCGACGTGCAGGCGGCCGCGGGCGTCGCGGCGTACGAGCGTGTGCTGCTCGAGGGTGGCCACGAGCCGGTAGACCACGGTGCGGTTGACCCCCAGCTTGGCGGCCAGCTCGGTGACGGTGAGCCCACCGGCCGAGCCGGCGAGCGTCTCGAGGACCAGCAGCCCGCGGTCGAGGGTCTGGGAGGTCTCGGCCGGCACGGGTGGAGTCTAGGGCGTGCGGCCGGCCGGGCTCAGCCCGACTTGCGGGCCGCCCACTCGCGCACCCGGTCGATGCGCGCGCGCAGCTGCTCGGCGTTGGCGATGGCCGCGGCCGGCCCGCCGCACTCCTTGCGCAGCGCGGCGTGGGTGATGCCGTGGGCCTGGCCGGTGCGGTGGAACCACGCGGCCACCAGTCCGTTGAGCTCGCGGCGAAGCACGGCCAGCTGCTCGTGGGTGGAGACCTGCTCCACGCTGGGGGCCGGCGTCGCGGCCGCGGGGGCGGGCTTCTGCTTGCGGGCGCGGTCGGACTGGCGCTGGCGCAGCAGGTCGCGCATCTGGCCGGGCTCGAGGAGGCCGGGGATGCCGAGGAAGTCCATCTCCTCCTCGGAGCCGACCTGCACCTCCCCCTCGTGGCCGAAGGTGGCGCCGTCGTAGAGCACGTGGTCGAAGCGGGCCTCGGAGCCGATCGCCTCGAAGGAGAGCGACTGCTCCTCCGAGGAGGCCGACTCGCTGGCGTTGGCCTGGGCCAGCAGGTCGTCCTCGGCGGCGAAGATGTCGTCCTCGTCGGTGACCTTGCGGCCCAGCACGTGGTCGCGCTCGACCTCCATCTCGGAGGCGAAGGAGAGCAGCCGCGGCACCGAGGGCAGGAAGATCGAGGCGATCTCGCCGCGGGTCCGGGCCCGCACGAAGCGCCCGACCGCCTGGGCGAAGAAGAGCGGGGTCGAGGTGGTCGTGGCCCACACGCCGACGGCCAGGCGGGGCACGTCGACGCCCTCGGAGACCATCCGCACCGCGACCATCCAGCGTGAGTCGTCGGCGGCGAAGGCGCTGATCTTCTTCGAGGCCGCCTTCTCGTCGGAGAGCACGACCGTGGCGGCCTCGCCGGTGATCTTGCGCAGCGTCTTGGCGTAGGAGCGGGCGCTGTCCTGGTCGGTGGCGATCACCAGGCCGCCGGCGTCGGGGACGTGGCGGCGCACCTCGGAGAGCCGCTTGTCGGCCGCGGCGAGCACCGAGGGGATCCACGAGCCCTCGGGGTCGAGCGCGGTGCGCAGCGCCTGGTTGGTCAGGTCCTTGGTCAGTGGCTCGCCCAGGCGCGCGGCGACCTCGTCGCCGGCGCGGGTGCGCCAGCTCATCTCCCCCGAGTAGGCCAGGAACAGCACCGGGCGCACCACGTGGTCGGCCAGGGCGTGGGAGTAGCCGTAGGTGAAGTCGGCCGCGGAGCGCGGGATGCCGTCGGGGCCGGGGGCGTAGCTGACGAACGGGATCGGGTTGACGTCGGAGCGGAACGGCGTGCCGGTCAGGGCCAGGCGCCGCGCGGCGGGCTCGAAGGCCTCGCGCACGCCCTCGCCCCACGAGAGCGCGTCACCGGCGTGGTGCACCTCGTCGAGGATGACCAGCGTCTTGAAGCGCTCGGTGCGGATCCGCATCGCCAGCGGGTTGACCGCCACGCCGGCGTACGTCACCGCGATGCCGACGTAGTCCTGCGCGGTGCGGCCCTTGCCGGCGGCGTACGTCGGGTCGATGGGGATGCCGGCGCGCTCCGCGGCCTGCGCCCACTGGGTCTTGAGGTGCTCGGTCGGCGCCACGACCGTGACCCGGTCGATGAGCCGGCGCCCGAGCAGCTCGGCGGCCACCGAGAGCGCGAACGTGGTCTTGCCGGCGCCGGGCGTGGCCACGGCGAGGAAGTCGCGGGGCTGCTCGGAGAAGTACTTCTCCATCGCCGCTTGCTGCCAGGCGCGCAGCAGGGGGGCCGTGCCCCACGCGGCGCGCTCGGGCCAGGCGGGGGGCAGCGCGGGCGTCAGCGAGGGGCCGGACCCGTCGTCGAGGGGAAGGTCCGGCTGGTGGGAACCCGTCACGCGTCGGAACCGCCGGAGCCGCCGGAGCCGCCGTCGTTGAAGGAGTCCCAGACTTCCTTGCAGTCGGGGCAGACCGGGAACTTCTCCGGGGAGCGGCTGGGCACCCAGACCTTGCCGCACAGGGCGATGACGGGCGTGCCCATCACCATCGCCTCGGTCAGCTTGTCCTTGTCGACGTAGTGCGAGAAGCGCTCGTGGTCACCATCGTCGGTCGGGACCGTGCGACGGTCCTCGCGGACGTCCTCCTCGACGGCGGTGCCGGTCCCGAATCCGAAGCTGCTCACGAGAGACCACCCTACGCGAGAAGGTCGCTCAGTTCAGGTCGGGATCGGCGGGACGGGTGGAGTGCCAGGCCAGCTCGCCGGGCTGGCGGCGCATCACCTCGCGGCGCAGCTCGGTGGTCTCCTCGCGGAACACGTCGTCGTCGTGCGCGGGCACGACGTACCAGCTGCCCTCGGCGATCTCGTCGTCGAGCTGGCCGGCGCCCCAGCCGGCGTACCCCGCGAAGATCCGCAGCGCGTCGAGGTGCCCGGCGAGCTGCTCGACGGGCGTGTCGAGGTCGACCAGGCCCAGGGTCGGGGTCAGCGGCCGGTAGCCGGGCGCAGCGACCGGCTCGGCGCCCGGCGCGGCACCGGCCAGGTGGGCCACCGCCAGCGCACCCTCGGTGCTGACCGGTCCGCCCTGGAAGAGCACGTCGGGCTCGGCGACCACCGGGCTCCAGTCGGCCAGCACCTCCGCGACCGGCACCGGGGTCGGCCGGTTGAGGACGACCCCGAGCGCACCCTCGTCGTCGGCGTCGAGCAGCAGGATCACGGTGTCGGCGAAGTTGGGGTCCAGCAGCGCCGGACTGGCCACCAGCAGCATCCCGGCGCGCACCTCGCTCGACATGGCCCCATCATGGCCGAGCAGTCACTTCTGCACCATCGACCAGTCAGTTTCGCACCACCGACCGGTCGCTTTTGCACCATCGACCAGTCGCTTACGAACCGGGTAGATCGTCTCGAAAAAAGTTTCGATCTGCCTGTGGAAAACGGCTTCTGACCTGGTGCTTTGTCGGTGGGCCCTGAGATACTTTACTCATGTCCACCACCGCGGCGCACCCCATCAACGGGGCGCTCGCGCGCATGCACTCGCTGCTCGACGAGCTCGCCGAGACACCCTTGTGGTCGATGAGCCAGAGCGCGACGGCGGAGGCGTTGGTCGACTTCTCGCAGCTCGAGGCGAGGGTGACCGAGCTGAAGTCGCGGACCCTCGCCCACGCCGAAACGGTGGCGGTGGCGGAGACGAACGCCTCGCCGTCGGTGGCGGTGTGGCACTCCAACGCGACGCGGTCGACGAAGCGCGAATCGTTCCGCCAGGTACGCCTCGCCGCGGGTCTCGACCGGTACGACCTGGTGCGGGAAGCGCTCGGTCGTGGCGATGTCATCGCGGAGCAGGCGTCGGTGATCTGCACAGCTCTGGACGAGCTGCCCGACGACCTCGACGCCGGCGTGCTGGAACAGGCCACCAAGGCGCTGGTCGCGTACGCGGAGGTCCACGACGCGAAGGCGCTGCGGGTGCTGGGCCGACGCATCCTCGAAGTGGTCGCACCCGAGGTCGCCGAGGCATGGGAGGCCGAACAGCTGGACCGCGAGGAGCGCGAGGCCGAGAAGTCGGCGGTGTTCCGGATGCGCGAGGACGGCCACGGCCGGATCAAGGGATCCTTCACGGTGCCGCTGCTGGTGGGTCAGATGCTGGAGCGAGCACTGCTCGCATTCGCGGCCCCTAAGCACCAGATAGCGAACCGCGCCGCCGACGACGAGGCGAACGAGCAGGACGAGCGCGAGGAGCAGAACGAGACGCCGGTGCCGGTACGCCGCCCCACCGCGGAACGGCTCGGTGCCGCGTTCGTGGAACTCGTCGAACGCCTGGACCCCAAGGAACTGCCGAAGGCCGGCGGCGTGAACGCCACAGTCGTGGTGACGATGACCCTCGACTCGCTCAAGGACGGCCTGGCGGCCGCCACCCTCGACACCGGCGACCGGATCAGCGCCGCCACCGCGAGGCGTCTGGCGTGCGAGGCCGGCGTCGTCCCGGTCGTGCTGGGCGGCAAGAGCCAGCCACTCGATGTAGGCCGTGCGAAGCGGTACTTCACCCCGGGCCAGCGGATCGCGTTGGGTATCCGTGACGGAGGCTGCACCGCCCGCGGATGTGACGCCCCACCGGCGATGTGCCACGCCCACCACGACGACCCGTGGTCGTGCCACGGCCACACCGACCTCGACCGCGGACGTTTGTTGTGTCCCTACCACCACCGCCGGATCCATGATCCGGAGTACGAGAGCGATGTCGGTGGCGACAACCAGGTCACCTTCCACCGACGAACCTAGGAGAGGTCTGCTCGGTTCTTGCGGGGTCTCGGCGTCGCTCGTCGCTGGCGCTCCTCCCTTCTCGACCAACGGTGCTGCCGCGCGCCGTTGGTTGAGCAGCGAGGGCCGAAGGCTCGAGCGACGCCGAAACCCGGTGAGCCCATGGCGTACGGAGAGTGGTTGCGCCGGGCGGTCACCTCGCGGGGTCTCGGCGTCGCTCGTCGCTGGCGCTCCTCCCTGCTCGACCTACGGTGCGCGCTCCTCGCTGGTCGACAACAGGCACAGCCAGGAAGGGGACAGCCCCCGGCGGCGCGTCAGGGAGGGAGGGAGACGCGCCGACGGGGGCCGTCGGACGGCCCGGTGGGAGGTCCGGGCCGGATCGGGGTCGACTCAGGCGGCGAGCGCCGCTCGGAGCCGGTGCAGCAGGGTAGGACGCTCGGGCTGCAGGCGGACCGGCTGGGGGCGCCAGTCGGCGCGGGCGGCGGCCTCGAGACGGGCACCGACCCGGGCGGCGCCCGCGTCGCTGGCGCTGGCACGTCCGGCCATCACCGCCAGGAAGGCCCGCTCCTTGACCTCCGCGCGGGTCATCGCGACGGCCATCCCCTCGTCGAGGGGGTGCTCGCGGTGCTGGTCGACGATCGCCCGCACACCGGGCAGCTCGTCGGCGGTGGCGCGCCAGGCGGCGATGACGGCCCGCTCGAGGTCCATCGGGTCCTCGACCAGCTCGCGCTCGATGCGGCCGGCGAGGCGGGTGTGCCAGCGCAGCTGCAGCGCACCGAGCAGGTCGAGCTCGGAGCCGAAGGCCTCGGAGACGCCCTCGAGGTCCATCGGCAGGCGGCCGTCGCGTCGGAGATCGGCGCTGGCGATCACACGGCGGAGGGTCTCCCCGCGGTGGCGATACGAGTTCCAGGTCATGGCTTCTCCTGTGTCGGTCAAGGTTCACATACCTTGAGTACGTACCGAGAGTACGGACCCGTACCGTCGGTATGCAACGGCCCGAGGGGTGGCAGCGCCGTGATCCTGACCACCGCACCGGCACGCCGACGTGACGGTCGGCACAGGCGGGTCCCTAGAGTGGTGCCATGCCGAAGTCCTCCGTCCACAAGCTGGTGCCGAAGGTGCCCAGCGTGCCCGGGGTGGGGGGCACCCGCCGCCAGCAGTACTCCGCCTCGACCAAGCGCGCCCTCGTGGACGTCGCCGAGGAGCTCTTCACCGAGCACGGCTACGCGGGCACCTCCCTCGACGCCATCGTCGGGGGCGCCGAGGTCACCAAGGGCGCGCTCTACCACCACTTCTCCGGCAAGCAGGCGCTCTTCGAGGCCGTCTTCGAGCGGGTCGAGGCCGAGGCCTCACGCGCCATCCAGAAGGCCCTGAAGGAGAACCGCGACCCGTGGACCAAGGCCCGCGCCGGCCTCGAGGCCTTCCTCGTCGTCGTCCAGGACCCGACCTACCGGCGCATCGTGATCCAGGAGGGTCCCTCGGTGCTGGGCTACGAGCGCTTCCGCGAGCAGGAGGAGCGCTCCACCTTCGCCAACGTGCTCGACATCGTGCGCGCGGTGCTGCACGCCGGGCCCTGGGACCTCGACGAGGACATGCAGCAGACCTTCGCCCGGATCTTCTTCGGTGCGATGTCGTCGGCGGGCGAGGCCGTGGCCGGCTCGGACGACGCGATCGCGGCCGCTGCCCGGGTCGAGACCGCGATCGGCTTCATCATCAGTGGCTTCCAGGCCCTGGCCGACGCCGGGGTCGAGCTGCCCGAGCCGCCCGAGCAGTCCCGCTGATCCGGCCGGCCCGCCCACTGGCCGGGCTCAGCGCGAGAAGCTGACCGCCCCGCTCGCCGCGGGCACCAGCTCGACCCAGGTGCGCCCGGCAGGGACCGTCAGCCGCTTGCCGCCCACCTTCAGCGCCAGCGGCGCCTCGAGCGTGGCCTTCGACCACTGCCCGCGCACCATCCGGCCGTCGTGGAAGAGCAGCGCCTCGCCCTTGCCCTCGAGCTTGGTCTCGGGCACGGGGTTGCCGGCCGGGTCCCGGTAGCCGGCGTCGCCGACCTGCACCCGCAGCACCAGCACCGTGTCGGCCGGGAACCGGTCGTCGGCGGCGGCGAAGGAGTTGGTGTTGGTCCAGCCCTTCGGGCCGTGACTCCAGCTCGTGGTGTGGCTGCCGAAGTCGGCCGACAGCGACGTGGCCGGCTTGCCCTTCGGCAGGTCCTCCGCCTCGCCCCAGGGCAGGTAGTCGTCGGGACGCTCCTCGGGGCCCTCGACCAGGGTGGTGGTGGCCTCGAGGTCGGTGAAGAGGTTGTACGGCGCCGAGCGGGCGTTGTCGCGGAAGAAGCCCTTGGAGCCCTCGGAGAAGAAGGTGATCCCGGCGCCGCGCACCCGCTGCAGGGTGACCGGGGCCGCGCCGCTGGTCACCACGGCGGCGTCGGCCGGCGCGACGATGCCGATGTCGCTGGCGCGCATCGAGCGCACCGGACCCACGGTGCCGGGGATGTCGGAGTAGTAGAAGGCCGCGAGCCGGGTGACCCCGCCCTCGACGAGCTCCTCGACGACCAGGTCGGCGGAGCCGAGCCCGCGCTGGGGCGCGCTCGAGGGCGTGTTGTCCATCTTGACCACCATCACGGGGTGGTCCTGGGCGGCCGACTGCGACCCGGTGACCGACAACCCGGTCAGCGGCCAGGTGGCGTCGAGCGTCGCGCCCTTGCTCACCTTCTGGCCGTCCGGGCCCTCGGCGGCCGGTTCGTCGCCCCCGCCCCCGTCGTCGGAGGAGCAGGCCGCCAGCGCCAGGCTCGCCACCAGGGCGAGCGCACCGACCCGGAGGGGACGGCGTCGCCCGTGGTGCGGGCGGCGGGGCGGCCGGGCGAGGCTGGTGCGGGCTGGGCGCACGGTGGCTCCGATCAGGGGGAAACGGCGGGGGTGGGGACGACGGGGGGGAGGGCGCGGCTCAGCCGAGCTTGGCGCCGCCGTCGACGTACAGGGTCTGGCCGGTGATGTACGACGCCTCGTCGCTGGCCAGGAAGGCCACGGCCGCGGCGATGTCCTCGGGGAAGCCGACCCGCTTGACCGGGTTGGCCTCGGCCGAGAGGGCGCGGAACTCGTCGACGTCCATCTTGAGCCGGGCCGCGGTGGCGTCGGTCATCTCGGTGGCGATGAAGCCGGGGGCCACGGCGTTGGCGTTGATGCCGAAGGGGCCCAGCTCGATGCCCAGGGTGCGGGTGAAGCCCTGGATGCCCATCTTGGCCGCGGAGTAGTTGGCCTGGCCGCGGTTGCCCAGCGCCGAGACGCTGGAGATGTTCACGATCTTGCCGTACTTCTGCTCCACGAAGTGCTTCTGGGCGGCCTTCGTCATCAAGAACGCGCCCTTGAGGTGCACGCCCATCACGAGGTCCCAGTCGTCCTCGGTCATCTTGAAGAGCAGGTTGTCGCGGGTGATGCCGGCGTTGTTGACCACCACGTGGATGCCGCCGAGCTCCTCGACGACCCGGGCGACCGCGGCCTCCACCGACTCGCCGTTGCTGACGTCGGCACCGATGCCGGCGGCCTTGGCGCCGTCGACGAGGGGCAGGCGGCCCGCGGCCTCGGAGGCAGCGGCCTCGTCGAGGTCGACGATGGCGACCGAGGCGCCCTCCTCGGCGAAACGGGTGGCGGTGCCGAAGCCGATGCCCCGCGCTCCCCCGGTGACCACGACGACGCGTCCGTCGAAACGACCCATCTGCTACCCAACTCCTTCGAAAGTCTGCGGTGCGCGCAGGGCGCGCTCGCGCGGTGCGGTCACCGCGCCGTCTGCACGATAGCCGCGACTCATCCCAGCGCCGCGCGCAGCCTCGCGGCGTACGCCGCCCGCTCGCCGTCGGCGTACTTCTGCCGCGGCCAGAAGAACCCGCGCAGCCCGTCGCCCTTGGTGCGCGGCACCACGTGCAGGTGCAGGTGGGGCACCGACTGGCTGACGGTGTTGTTGACCGCGACGAAGCTGCCCTGCGCGCCGAGCTCGTCGACGACCGCCCCGGCGATGCGCTGGGCGGCGGCCAGGAAGGGGTCGCGCAGCCGGGCCGGCAGGTCGGGCAGGGTCACGACGTGCTCGCGGGGCACCAGCAGCACGTGGCCCTTGAAGACCGGGCGCTGGTCGAGAAAGCCGACCAGGTCGTCGGTCTCGAGGACCAGGTCGGCCTCCAGGTCGCCGGCCACGATGCGGCAGAAGACGCACTCGCTCATGGGCGGCAGGCTAGCCCCGGCCGCGCCCGGCTCAGTGGCACACCTCGTGGTCGCAGACCGGCGGCAGGTGGGGCCGGTCGCCGCGACCAGCGGTGCGCCCGCCCCCGGCGGGTGCGTCGAAGTGGTGGGCGTCGGCGGTGCCGTAGGTCCAGCGCACCCCGTGCCCGCGCATCAGCGACACCACCGCGTGCGAGCCCGAGCGCCAGGCGACCCTGGGGTGGCTGCGCCCGACCCACCAGCCGGTGGGCAGCCAGCCCCCGGAGGTCCGGTAGGGGTTCTCCCACGGGTTCACGTCGAGCGAGCGTCCCCACGAGTGCGGCGAGCGCACCCCGGGACGGCCCACCACCTGGCGGCAGTTGAACGCCGAGGTGTTGCCGGCGGCCATGGAGGCGTGGTCGTCGGCGCCCTTGAGCCGCTTCGACCAGCCGAACCGGTCGACGCGGTACATCGAGCGGATCGGCAGCTCGCGGGCGTACATGTCGGCCAGGGCACGGCTCATCCGGCCCACGGCGTCGGCGTGCGCGACCAGCTCGCCGCGGTAGCGGTAGCCGTCGTAGCCCCAGTAGTTGATGCGCAGCAGCCGCAACGAGGCGCGGCCCACGGGGCAGCCGGCGTGCCAGCTGCGACCGGTCATCTGCTTCCAGACCCCGCCCGGGATCCGCGAGACCTTCGCGTTCGACCCCTCCCCCACCGCGCGCGGCTGCGCGGGCAGCGAGCGGCGCGGGCGCGGGGCGCCCTTCGGCAGCGCCACCGGCGTGCCGGGCGGGCGGTTGTCGAGGCGGTGCACGGTGCTCGTGCCGCTGTCCAGCCAGGGGCGGCGGGTGACCCGTGCCCGGTAGCGGGTGTCCTCGCGCGGGGCGACCCTGGTCGCGGCCCGCCCGCGCTGGTCGAGGCGCAGCCGCTCCTCCTCGACCCAGCGGCGCCCGGCCCGGCGCTCCAGCCGCACCGGTCCCTCGACGGGCTCGCCCGCCCCGGTGGTGACCCGCACGCGCAGCCGCACCGACTGCTCGTCGACCACGCTGCCCGGCCCGTCGAGCCGCACGTCGGCGTTGCGGCGGCGCAGCCGCAGGCGCACCAGCCCGGTGCCGGAGGGTGCGTGGGTCTCGTCGCCGTCGTACGACGCCCGCACCCGGTTGTCCTTGGGCGCTCGGGCGGCCTCGACCTCGGCGGTCGCGCTCCCGGTCTCGTCGGTCGGGCCGGCCGGCACCTCGCTCCACACGCCGTCGCGGCGCCGCTCGAGCCGCAGCGCCGCACCGGCGACCGGCTCACCGGCCTCGTCGGTGAGCAGCAGGCGCACCGGCACCCGGCTGCCGGCGTACCGGGCGGGTGCCTCGGCGGTGAGCACCGTGGCGACGGGCTCCGGCGCGGGATCGGGGCCGGGGCCCGGGTCGGGGTCGGCGGCCGCGGGGCCGGCGGCGGGCAGCACCAGCGCCAGGGCGAGCACCAGGGCCGGCAGCAGCCGGTGCGGCCGGTGACGGTGGCGCCGGTGGCCGGAGCGGGAGTGGCCGGAGAGGGAGTGGGCAGGGCGGCGGGGGGATCGTGCTGGTCCGAGAGGCACCCGCACAGTGTGCCCCCTGCGGGCCCGGCGCCGCGCCATGCTCAGCTCATGTCGCTGAAGCGCTCCACGTCCTGGCGGGAGCCGGACACGACGATCACGTCGCCGGCCGCCAGCACCGTCTCGGGGGTCGCGTAGGTGAAGGCCGCGCCGGGGCTCTTGACCCCGACGACGGTCACCCCCCAGCGGCGGCGTACGTCGGACTCGGCCAGCGAGGTGCCGTGCATGGCGGCCGGCGGGCTGGTCTTGACCATGGCGTAGCCCTCGTCGATCTCGATGTAGTCGAGCATCCGCCCGCGCACGAGGTGGGCGACCCGCTTGCCCATGTCGTGCTCGGGACGCACCACGTGGTGCACCCCGATCTGGGTCAGGATGCGGGCGTGTGCCTGGCTGATCGCCTTCGCCCAGACCATCGGCACGCCCAGGTTGAGCGCGACCGAGGCCGAGAGGATGCTCGCCTCGAGGTCGTTGCCGACCCCGACGACGGCCCGGTCGAAGTCGCCCACGGAGAGCTGGCGCATCGCCTCCTCGTTGGTCGTGTCGGCGGTGACGACGTGGGTCAGCCGGCCGCTGAGCGACTGCACGATGCGCGGGTCGGCGTCGACGCCGAGCACCTCGGTGCCCTCGGCGACCAGCTCGAGGGCCAGGCTCTTGCCGAAGCGCCCCAGCCCCAGCACGACGACCCCGCCGTCGGAGGCTCCGTGCCGGTGCGGGCGGCGGGAGCGGTGCTCCTCGGCCCGGTGCTTGTTCCTAGCCAATGATCGGCCTCTCCTCGGGGTGGCTGTAGGCGCGCCGCCGCTCGCGCAGGGCGAGGGCGGAGACGAGCGTGACCGGGCCCAGTCGGCCCACGAACATGAGCAGGGTCAGCACCAGGTGCCCGTGGGTGCCGACGTCGGCGGTGATGCCGGTCGAGAGCCCGACGGTGGCGAAGGCCGAGACGGCCTCGAAGAGGACCTGGTGGGTGGGCAGGCGGGTCATCTCGACCAGGGCGACGGTCGCCGCGGTGACCACGCCGACCGACAGCAGCGCCACGGTCAGCGCCTGGCGCGTCGCGCGGTCGTCGATGCGGCGTCCGAACGCCTCGACGTCCTGCTCGCCGCGCACCTCGGCCCAGATCACGAACCACAGCAGCACGAAGGTGGTGACCTTGATGCCCCCGGCGGTGCCCGCCGAGCCGCCGCCGATGAACATCAGCACCACCGTGCCGAGCAGGGTGCCCTCGTGCATCTGGGCGTGGTCGAGGGAGTTGAAGCCCGCGGTGCGCGGCATCACCGCCTGGAAGAAGCCGGCCAGCACCCGGCCCGGGCCGGCGTCGAGCGCGCCCAGCGTGGCCGGGTTGCGCCACTCGTTGGCGGTCACGAAGACGGTGCCGGCGACCAGCAGCACGAGCGTCGCCGAGACGGTGATCTTGGTGTGCAGGCTCCAGCGCCGCGGCCGGCGCAGCTGGCGGCGCAGCTCGAGCACCACCGGGAACCCCAGCCCGCCGAGGATCACGGCGGCCGCGATCGGCAGGCAGATCCACGGGTCGGTGACGTAGCGGGTCAGGCTGTCGGACCACAGCGCGAAGCCGGCGTTGTTGAAGGCGGAGACGGAGTGGAAGACGCCGAGGTACGCCGCCCGCCCGGGCGAGTAGTCGTAGGCCCACCAGAAGCGCAGGCCCAGCGGCACCGCGACCACGGCCTCGACCAGCAGGCTGACGCGCGCGACGCCGAGGACCACGCTGCGCACGTCGCCCAGGCCCAGCGCCTTGGTCTCGGCCATCGCGGTGATCCGGCTGCGCAGACCCATCCGCCGCCACACCAGCAGCCCGAGCAGCGAGGCCAGGGTCATGATCCCGAAGCCACCGACCTGGATCAGCGCCAGCACCACCGCCTGGCCGAAGCCCGACCAGTAGGTGCCGGTGTCGACGACGGCCAGCCCGGTGACGCACACGGCCGAGGTGGCGGTGAAGAGCGCAGTGACGAGGTCGGCTCCCGCGGTGCCGGTGCGCGAGACCGGCAGGAGCAGCAGCAGGGTGCCGACAGCGACGGCACCCGCGAAGCCCAGCACGACCAGCTGGGCGGGGTGCCGCAGGAACCGACGTGGTCGGGCTTCGTGCACCGCCGCAGCGTAGGCCACGACCCCGGTGGGCACACCCGGCCCCCGGCCTTTACTTCGCACCCCGCCCCTGCCAGCATCGGCGGATGACCGAGCTGGTGCTCTTCCACCACGTCCAGGGCCTCACCGACGGGGTCCGCGCGCTCGCCGACGACCTGCGCGAGGCCGGGCACACGGTGCACACGCCCGACGTCTTCGAGGGCCGGACCTTCGCCACCCTCGCGGAGGGCATGGCCTTCGCCCGCGAGAGCGGCTTCGACACGCTGACCGAGCGGGCGGTCGCGGCCGCCGAGACGCTGGGTCCCGACCTGGTCTACGCGGGC
Source organism: Nocardioides sp. 31GB23 (assembly GCF_040012395.1). Lineage (NCBI taxonomy): Bacteria > Bacillati > Actinomycetota > Actinomycetes > Propionibacteriales > Nocardioidaceae > Nocardioides > Nocardioides sp. 31GB23. The sequence continues at coordinate 100,412 of NZ_JBDYKJ010000005.1, forward strand.
ATCTCGTTCGGCGTGATGGCCGCCCAGCGGCTGGCCCAGACGCGCCCAGGGGCGCGCGGGGCGCTGCTGCTCGAGTCGTGCGTGCCCGTCACCGGCGACTGGGCCTTCGGGCCCTGGCCCGCGGGCGTCCCGGTGCAGGTGCACGGCATGGCCGAGGACCCCGAGTTCGCCGGCGGCGGCGACCTCGACGCGGCCCGCGAGCTCGTCGAGGTCGTGGGGGCCGGCGCCGAGCTCTTCACCTACCCCGGCGACCAGCACCTGTTCACCGACCGCTCGCTGGCGTCGTACGACGCGGCGGCGACGGCGCTGCTGCTCGAGCGGGCGCTCGCGTTCCTCGCCCGCACCTGACCCGCGAGCCGGCGCCAGTTCCGGCCGAACGGACTACCAGCCGAGCGTCTCCTGGCGGTGCCGGCGCCCGAAGGCACGCAGGTCGTCGGTGGTGTAGTCCTGCTGCTCCGAGCGGACCTCCGCGGCCGTGGCCTTGAACCTGCTGAAGGGCAGGAAGCCAGCCATCACCGCACGCGCCTGGGTGACCAGGAGGTCGCGGTGGCGCGACTCGTGCAGCTGGCCGTGCCACTGCTCGCCCTGCCAGCGGAACGAGAAGATCCAGTAGAAGAGCGAGCCGCCGGACTGCGGGAAGTGCAGGTGCGTCTGGTCGACGCGCAGCTCCGGACTGACCAGCAGGGTTTCCCGCTCGGCGCTGACCTCGTCGGGGAAGACGAGGTGGCTCAGGTCGGCGGTGAACTCGTGCGACGACCACGAGCCCCGGCTGGGGTCGGTGGCGTTGATGCTGCTCATGCGGCTCCTCGATCTGTTCGCGCGGGGCACCCCTTCACGGGTGACGGGGCGGGCGCGGCGCTGCCGCCGTCGCCGTGGCTCCCCCCGGCGCCACGACCACGACACCATCAGTTCTAGGCCCTGACCTGCGATTTCCACCACCCCCGGTTAAGTCCCGAACGAATCCGAACAACCCGGACGCGCCCTCGTACAGTGGGCGGCCGGAGGGTCGGCGCCACGGAGCGCCGCCCCAGCCCCGGAGGGAGGACCAGGTCGTGAGCGACACGCCGACCCAGTCGCCCCACGGCAGCGAGTGGGACCTCCTCGCGAACCGGTTGCAGCAGCTGCGGCTCGAGGCCGGCGAGCCGTCGTACGGCGAGATCGCTCGTCGCGTGGCCCGCCGCCGTCTCGACGCCGGGCTCGGCGAGCACGAGGCCCGCGTGGCGCGCACCACCGTCTACGACGTCTTCCGCACCGGTCGCGCCCGGGTCAACCTCGCGCTGGTCCGCGAGATCGTGGGCGTCCTGGGCGGCGAGGACCTCGACGTCGACCGCTGGGTGGCGCAGTGCCGCCGCGGCGTTGCGGGCGTGCCGCACCGGGATGACGTGGTCGTCGCGGCCCCACACCACGCACATCGGCATCGCCT